>JANNWE010000610.1:0-8017 GCA_031414675.1 Cytophagaceae bacterium | reverse complement strand
TTTGATAAAGTTAAAGATGCTTTAGCTTGGTGCGACGTGGCTAATGTTTTAAGGATTCAATTAGAAAGACAGCAGTTAAAATATTTTCCTTCTTTACGTGAATATGCATTGTACTTTGGAATAAACAAAAAAATGCTTGACGACTTAAATAAGAAAATTGTTTTGATGCATCCAGGCCCCATAAATAGGGGAGTGGAACTTAGTTCAGATGCTGCTGATTCGGATCATTCTATTATTCTAGATCAAGTTGAAAACGGAGTAGCGATTAGAATGGCAGTTTTATATCTCCTTTCTCAAAATAACTGATGAACCTAACCTCAACAAAAGAAATAGCCGAGAATCTGGCAATCGCTTTTAATTTCTCTATAGATATGGAGAAACTTCAAGATGATTTACAACCTCAGATTCTTATTCCTATCGAAAAACTGTTTAATATTGCCACTTACTTAAATCAATCTCCGGCTTATTATTTCGATTTTTTAAATTGCATTACCGCAATTGATAACGGAATTGAGGCCCAAACTATAGATATCATTTATCATCTAACATCTATTCCATTTGGCCGAAGTTTAATTTTAAAAATTCAATTAAATCGTCAACTTAACTCTGAAACTTCTGTTGCCTCTTTATCAGATATTTGGAAAACAGCTGATTGGCATGAACGAGAAATTTATGATTTTTTTGGTGTTAAATTTGAAAATCACCCCGATTTAAGAAGAATCTTGTTACCTGCAGACTGGGAAGGGCACCCAATGAGGAAAGACTATGAAGAACAAGAAACATATCACGGCATAAAAGTAAAATATTGAAATGCTAAAAATTGGGCTAATTTCAGATACCCATTCTTATTTAGATCCCAACGTTTTTCTGCATTTTAAGACTTGTGATGAAATATGGCACGTTGGTGATATTGGACAAGTGGAGGTAATTCAAAAACTATCTAGTTTTAAACCAACAAAGGCTGTTTTTGGAAATATTGATGCCCAAGATGTCCGGGAATTTTATCCAGAAGATATGATATTTGAAAGGGAGGGTTTAAAAATTCTAATGACTCATATTGGTGCTTTGCCACCTTATTATAATCCAAGAATAAGGGAATTATTAACAAAACATCAACCTAATTTGTTTATTTGTGGACATTCTCATATTTTACGAGTTATTAAAGATACCAAAAAATACAATTTAATGTATTTAAATCCAGGAGCAGCTGGAAAACATGGTTTTCATAAAATTAGAACCATTATGAGAATGGATTTAGAAGATGGAAAAATAAAAAATTTGGAAGTAATTGAATTGGGAATGAGATGATATTTTTTAAAAAATATAGTAGTTTATTTTTGTTGACCGCAATACATCTTTCGGTTACACAAAGTTTGTATGGGCAGTTAACCCAAAAAAATGAGATTCAGATTCCCATAAACATAGACAAAGATGAAGATTTTACTGTTTTACCTCTTAAAGAAAAAGGTATTTTGGTTTTAAATTCTCAAACCACTTTATTTGGTAAAAAAGCTGTCCTAAATTTTTTGAAATTTGATTCAACTTTAACACTACAATGGAAAACAGAATTTGAAATAGGAGATAATTTTGAGTTAGAAAAATATTTTTTTAATTCAGATTATCTATATTGTTTGTTTAAAGAAACTGAAAAAACCAATATTAAAATATTAAAACTTGATTTTGAAAAAGGGTTCGGTTTTTTAACAGAAGCAAAAATGTTAACAAAAATGGATATAGAATTTTTTGCTGCAGTTGGTAACAAAGTAATAATAGGAGGTAAATATAACGATAGGCCAGTGGTAGAATTAGGCCGATTATTTGATGCTTCTTTTAAAGTTCTACCTCATTTACATGCAAATAATGTAAAATTAAGTGCGATAGAAGTAAATGAAGAAACTGACGAGATTTATGTAATGCATAGGGATGATAGAAAATGTAACTTTAGTTTTTCTATTTATGATTATGAAGGAAGGTTAATTAAGATAATGGAATTAGGAAGCAAAAATAAAGTTATTTTGTCAGGTAAAATAATTACTTTACCTAATAATAAACTTATGCTTTCAGGGAATTTTTCCGAAAATTGTTCCGATTTCTCCACTGGATTTTATCTAATGCCTTTGGCAAATCAAGAGGAAATTAAATTTTTTTATTTCGCAGATTTACAGAATTTTTACAGCTATTTGTCCCCTAAAAGGCAAGAAAAAATCAATGCTAGGATGAATTCTCGAAAAGCTAAAGGAAAAGATATCAAGATGAGATATAGATTAAATTTACATGAACCCATTAGAATAGGAAACGAAATTACTTTACTAGCTGAAGTTTATTATCCCGAATATAAGAATACAGTTATGCTAGACAGGAGTATTCTAAATTCCGTTTCAACAAGGCCTTCAAAAGAATATAATAATTATAAATTTACCCATGCATTAATTTGTACGTTTGATACATTAGGAAGAAAAACATGGGATTACAGTATAAATCTGAAAAATTTAGAAAGTACAACTTTAAATGAAAAAGTGCAAATCACAGTGTATAATGAGGGCTATTTAGTTGCTTATCCAAAAGAAGAACTAATTAATTCAAATTTTATTACTAAAAATTTTGAATCTAAAGATTTTTCTACTTTGGATATGAAAAAAAATGAGGAGAAGAAAACTGGTGTTTATGATTTGACTTTAGACCTTGTTTCATGGTTTGATCACACCTATTTAGCCTTTGGAAATAAGACGATTCGATCTGAAAGCGGCATAATTTCGAAAGAGTATTTTTATATCTCAAAGTTAAGATATACAAGTCCTCTTTAATTTTGAATTATTTTTTTTAATATCCAAAATATTAAATTTAATAATAGGCTAATTATCAGCATAGTAGTAATAGGAAAATAGATTTTAAAATTCGTTTTTTCTATTCTTATATCTCCAGGTAGTTTTCCAAACCAATAAAATTTGTCTCCCCAAAAGTAGATTAACACCCCAAAAATCAATAGCACTGAACCAATAAAAATGATTATTTTACCATATTGAACATTCATTTATTCCAAATTTATTTATTAAATTAATAGGTAAATCTTCTAATTTATTCAAGTTAAAAAAGTAAAATAAAAATTGGGGTTTTGAAATAAATATATTCTAATTATCAATTTTATGGAGGTTAATTTTTTTTAAAAATTTAAATGACAATTGAGCCATCCTTTGTCATATTTGGTTTGGTATTTATTATAAAAATTAATTGCCGTTTCATTCCAATCTAAAACTTGCCACATCATACCTGAGCATTGACTTTCTTTAGCTTGTTCAATAATTTTATCGAAAAGCAATTTGCCAAGTCCATTTCCTCTCGCTTCTTTAGTTACTATTAAATCCTCCAAATACAATCTTTTACCTTTCCATGTAGAATATCTGTAATAATATAAAGCCATGCCTAAAATTTTACCATTTTCCTGACCAAGATAACACCCAAAAGAAGGATTCTTAGAAAATCCTTCTAAAAGCATCCTTTCTTCTGTATTTATTACTTCCTCTGGAGCATTTTCAAAAACTGCCAATTCTTTTACCAATCGCATTATTTCTGGTACATCTTTAGCAATTGCTTTTCTTATTTCTATCATATTTTTTTATTTATGCTGCAAATAATGTTCCCATTTATCTAAAACTGTGGTAAAATCTGAGGGTAATTCCGAATCAAACTGCATCCATTCCTTGGTTCCTGGATGAATGAAGCCTAATGATTTAGCATGTAAAGCTTGCCTTGGAATAATATCAAAACAGTTTTCTACAAATTGTTTATATTTTGAAAACAAGTCACCTCTTAAGACTTTGTCACCTCCATAAGCAGCATCATTAAATAACGGGTGACCTATATGTTTCATATGAGCTCTAATTTGATGAGTTCGTCCGGTTTCCAAATTACATTGAATAAGTGAAACATATCGCATGTTTTTTAAAACCTTGTAATGGGTTATTGCCGTTTTTCCATAGTCACCCTCTGGAAAGACATCAGAAACTCTACGGTCTTTAAAACCTCTTCCAATATTTGCGTTAATAGTTCCTTCAGGTTCTTTAGGTTCACCCCAAATCAAAGCATTGTAGGTCCTTTCTGTAGTATGGTCTGCAAATTGTTTCGCTAAAAATTGCATAGCAAATTCAGTTTTAGCAATTACTAATAATCCGGAAGTACCTTTATCAATTCTATGTACCAATCCCGGTCTAATAGTGCCATTTTGTGAGGTAGGTAGATTTGCAAAATGATGTACCAAAGCATTTACCAAGGTACCCGTCCAGTTTCCATGTCCAGGATGCACCACCATTTCTGGAGATTTATTAATAATCATTATTTCATCATCCTCATAAACAATATTTAAGGGAATATCCTCTGGCAAAACTTCTGTTGGTTCTCTAGGAGCATGAGCAAGAGAAATGCCTATCAAATCATTTGGCTTAACTTTGTAACTTGATTTTATAGAATTCTTATTTACCTTTACGGACTCAGTATCAACAGCATTTTGAATACGTGTTCTAGAGACATTTTTTAAATGATGAGATAAATATTTATCTAACCTCATCGGGGTTTGACCTGGGTCTACCTGAATGTTATAAAACTCAATCAGGTTGTCTTCTTCATCATCGAACAGGTCTTTATTTTGATCCATTTTTTGTATTTATTTGCAAATTTCGTTAAATATGCTTGAATTCGAAAAAATAATAAACATTCCTACCCCAATAATTGAAATATTTGATCCATTATTTGAAGAAAAAATGGTAAAAGTATTCGTAAAAAGGGACGATTTGTGCCATCCCATAGTATCTGGCAATAAATTTAGAAAGTTAAAATATAATTTATTGCAAGCAGAAAGAAATGGAAAAAATAAAATATTAACCTTTGGTGGAGCGTATTCAAATCATGTTGCAGCTGTGGCAGAAGCTTCAAAACTTTTTGGGTTTGATGCTACTATTATTATTAGAGGGGACGAATTGAATGAAAATAGTAGCCCAACATTACAATTGGCTTTTAATAAAGGGGTTGAATTAGTTTTTGTTAGCAGAACAGCTTATAGAGATAAATTATTTTTTGAAGAAAAGTATAAATCAACTCATTTTGTTATTCCTGAAGGAGGCACAAACAGTTTATCTTTAAGAGGAGTTTCTGAAATGGTAGATGAAATTGTGAATTTCTCGCTTAATTTCGATTTTATTTGTACTGCAATTGGCACAGGAGGTACAATGGCAGGTATCTGTTCCAATTCAAATTATAAGGGTAAAATATTGGGGGTTTCTGTTTTAAAAAATGGGGAATTTTTAAAAAATGATATTTCAAACTTAATCAATTCAGAATTTCCAGAAAATTCTATTGTCGAATTAGATTTTCATTTTGGGGGATATGCAAAATATAATGAGAAGCTGCTTGATTTTATTGATTATTTTGAAAAAGAGCATGGTTTCTTGATTGATCAAGTTTATACTGGGAAATTATTTTATTCAGTTTATGAAAAAATAAAAAATAATTTTTTTCAAAAAGGTTCAAATATTATTGTGATTCATACCGGTGGACTTCAAGGTAAAATAAAAAAGGATTGAACTCGTTTGGTTCAATCCTTTTAAATTTGATTAATATTTTTTATTAATCCAAGGCTATGCTTGAGATTAAAGTGTTGCTATCTAATTCGTTGTTAATAACCTTCACTATTACATGATCCTTTATTTTTGAATCTAAGGTTAATTCAATTTTTTCTTTGGAATATTTGTCAATAAATATATAAGAGTCTCCATATTTTACAGCACCAAATCCTTCTGAAAAATCAACTGCTCTATCATAAATGATTGGAATAACTAACTTCCCTTTATTGTCAATATAACCATACCTATTGTTAACACTTACTACCGCCATTCCATCAGAAAAGCTTCTTATACTTTCAAAAATCGGATCAACTATTGCCTTACCTTTAAGGTCCATAAAACCCCATAAACCAAATTGTTTGAAAGCTAATAATCCTTCTGATGATTCTTCGATATATTGATAATCAGATAGAATTTCTTCGCCTTTAGAATTTAAGATTCCAAATTTTCCATTTTTAGAAAATACAGCAATGTCATTTGTAAACTGACCAATATTTTCATATTCAAATGAAACAACTTCTTTATTTCTCTTATTTATCAATCCAGTTTTACCATTTAATTTTACAGTAGCTAAACCATTGGTAAAAACAGAAGCCATTTCATATTTAGGCTCAATTACTATTTTACCTTTTGTATTAATAAACCCATACTTGTCTTCAATTTTAACGGCAGCTAATCCATTACTAAATGGAGTTGTAAAACTATAGTTTGGATTTATTATTATTTGTCCTTTGGTATCAATAAAGCCATATTTTCCTTTAATTTATACAGCTGCTAATTCTTCGTTAAAACTCATTGCAAAATTATATATTGCAGGTATAACCTCCACCCCTTTTTGGTTAATAAAGCCAAATTTATTATCAAGTTTAATAAGTGCTAAGCCATTTGAAAAATTTTCGATATAATCGTATTTGAAGTCAACTATTGGCAAACCATTAGAAGCAATTACCCCATATTTTTTACCTTTTCTTACTACTGCAAAATTTTCAATAAAATCGTTTGAATAATCAAAATTAAAAGGAATGGCTAAACCACCATCTTTATTGATGTATCCATATTTTCCATTTAAAGAGATTTTAGAAAATCCATTAGAATATTTAAAACCTGCATTAAATAAGGAATTACTTTGAGCGATAATACCAGAATTTGCAAAGATTACAATTGCAAATATTTTCGAGAGTTTTGATATTAGATTCATTTTGTTAAAGGGAGTATTATTATGAATATTATATCTCAAATCTCATGCCATAAGTAACAGCAAAAGTTAAAAATTATTTTTAGTTTTCTTTTCTTTGGAAACTTAAAATACATAAAAACAGCTAAAAACGTTGAAATTCAAGAAGAATAATAGATAATTCTACCGTTTTTTTACAATTGATTCCTTAAAATAATTTTATGAAGAGGTAACAATAATTGATTTAAAAAATAAAATTATTAATATGAAATAAAAGTTGGCACATACAAAATAGGAATCAAATTATTAAAACTTAAAGATTTTGGCTATTAGATAACAAATTGCATTTCATATAATTTTGAATAAATGCCATTTTTGTCAAGTAATTCTTGATGAGTTCCAAATTCTTTTATTTCTCCTTTCTCCATAACCACTATTTTGTCTGCTTTTTGGATAGTACTTAATCTATGGGCAATAATAATAGAAGTTCTGCCTTTCATTAATACTTCGATTGCTTTTTGAATCAATTCTTCTGTTTCTGAATCAACGGATGAAGTAGCTTCGTCTAATATAATAATTTTGGGTTTATGTAGGATTGCTCTTACAAAAGACAACAACTGTCTTTGGCCTACGGAGAGTGTTGCTCCACGTTCCATAACTTTATATCCATAATCATTTGGCAACTGCATAATAAAATTATGAACTCCAACAAGTTTTGAGGCTTCAATTATCATTTCTTTTGTAATACTTTCATCCCCTAGCCTTAAATTATCTTCTATACTTCCAGAAAATAAAAAGACATCTTGAAGAACTAAACCTAGCTGTTTTCTTAAAATATTTTCATCAAAATCATCTATATTTATACCATCAATTTCAATTATTCCTTTTTGGATTTCATAAAATTTATTTATCAAATTTATAATGGTTGTTTTTCCAGCCCCTGTGGCACCTACAAATGCAAGTGATTTGCCTGCCTTAATTTGAAATGAAATATCTTTTAATATGGTAGCTCTTTCGTTGTACGAAAACCAAACATTTTTAAAATTAACTTCCCCAATTATTTTATGGTCAATTTTTCCACTTGTTTCATTAAAACTATGATCATCTAATATTTCAATAATTCTAGAAACACTCACTACTCCCATTTGCAGAGTATTTATTCTATCGGCAATCATTCTTATTGGCCTAAAAAATTGATTAATAAACATTATAAAAGCGGTGATTGTACCAA
>JANNWE010000609.1:0-3069 GCA_031414675.1 Cytophagaceae bacterium | reverse complement strand
CAGGAGAAATCCAAGAACAACTAAAATGGGCTATAAAATCTGAGGAGTAATTTATTGTTAAATAGGCTATGTCTTCTAACTTGCTGGCAGTATGTGATTTACCTATACATGAAACACTTATGGGCTTTTCTTTTACTAAATAATTTAAAATAGAAATATCATGAGGAGCTAAATCCCAGATAACGTTAACATCCGGCTGAAACAATCCAAGGTTTATTCGTGTTGAGTCGAAATATTGTAATTTTCCAAGTTCAGAAGAATCCACCATATTTTTTATTTTTTGTACCGAACCAGTAAATAAAAAGGTATGGTCTACGGCTAAAATCAATTGTTTTTTTAGTGCTAATTCTACTAGTTCAGAAGCTTCAGCAACAGAAGCAGTTAAAGGTTTTTCAACCAAAACGTGTTTTCCGGCTTCTAATGCCATTTTTGCAAATTTGTAATGCAAAAACACAGGAGTTGCAACTACTACCGCATCAATTTTCGGATCATGTATCAATTCTTCAAAAGAAGTAGTTATTTCTATAGTAGGAAAGGCTTTCTTTGCTATTTGCAAACGTTCAGTTCTAAGGTCACAAACTGTTTTAAGGCTGCAGTTAGGTGTATTTATAAAATTTCTTAGTAAGTTATTACCCCAATATCCATAACCTACCATTCCAACTTGTACCATACTTCTAATTTTTACTTATATTTTCTTTTAAACGATTTATTACTAATAAAAACAACCAAAATAGCAATGCTAAAATCATTACCTCCAAACTATATTCTAATTTCTCCAAAGGCAAATTAATTTCTAATAAACTATGAAAAACGGGCATTTTTAATCCCCACCACAAGGCAGGCTGAACTATAATTAAAATATTAAATATTAGCAACATTATCATTGGCTTTTTTGATTTTTCTAATTTTAAGAAGAAAATCAATGGCAACAAATAGACATAAGCATAATTTGCTAATGAGCTCTGCTGAATGATCATTAACCAAATAGAAATGATTAGAAAATTATAGCGTAGAAATTCTGATATTGGAATTCTATTTTTTAGTTTAATGGCAAAATAAATACCCAATGATTGAATACTAAGGAGTCCTATCCAATTTAAAATTTTTGGGCCAATTGGTATTAGTCCATTGCTTAAAGGATGAATTATGGACCAGATATTAGGCGTTCTAGGGTCATTTGCTTGTTGGATAGGACTTAAAAATGAAAGTTCACTATGTAAGTACAAAAAACCTAAACTATGAATTCCAATAAGTAATAGTCCATAAAAAATATGTAAAGGTTTCTTCGAAAATACTAGAATTGCTGGAATATATAGAACTAATAAGGCTTTTGTAATCAGTAAACCAAAGCCTAATGCCAAACCTAAATAAAAAGGTTTTTCCTCTATTTTTGAAATGTAAATTCCAAACAAAACAAAAAGCCACATCCAAATATCTTCTTGTCCACCTAAAATCGAAAAAACAAAAGAGCCAGGTAAAAGGAGATATAAAATGGCTAATTTTAAGGCATATTTGGATTTATAATAATTTATTGTGAACCACACAATTACACACTCTACTATTATCATAAATAAGATGATAGCTTTTGGAGAATTCCATAAAAACAAAGGCAAAGCAGTAATGTAGGCGAATAATGGAGAATATGCAGATTCAAAATCTCTGTAAACAAATCCTAATTTTTTAGCACTTAAAGCAGATTCATAAAACATTGCTACGTCGGATCTTGCATCAAAATTGAAGACAATATAAATGATAAAGAAAGGTAAAAGTCTTAAAAAAAAGAAAGAAGAGAATAAAGTGACTCCTCTGCTTTTAAAAATCAATACCTCTTTATTTGAAAATAATAAAACTAAAAAGAGTATGGAAAGAAATAATCCAATTGATAATTTGAAATAAAAAATGTCAATAAAACTATCTTCAAGTAGATTTTCTGGGAACATTAACTAAGATTTAAAAGCGTTGCAAAGTTAATTCTAAATAAGGGTATTAAAAACTTTTGCAAATTAAAATGGTAAAAACCATTAATATTTTAATCTAACTAATGTTTTTTCAATTTAAAAATCTCAAATTATTATTATATAATCATATTTTTTATTTAAGTGTCTTGAAAATGTTAAATTTTTATCATTTTTTTAAATAATTAGTTTGAATATTAAATAAAAAAATGTAATTTTGCACTCCAATTTTTAAAATTATCAATTAAATAAAGCTAACATGTACGCAATCGTAGAGATAGCAGGCCAGCAATTTAAAGTAGAAAAGGGTCGTTTCATTTATACCAACCGTTTGGCTGGAGAGACGAACGCTGAGCTTGTATTCGACAAAGTATTACTTGTCGATAATGACGGTGCGGTGTCAATAGGCACTCCACTTGTTTCAGGGGCATCTGTAAAATGCACAATTTTAGAACACTTAAAAGGCGAAAAAGTAATCGTTTTTAAGAAAAAAAGAAGAAAAGGTTATCAAAAGCAAAATGGACATCGTCAATCTTTGACAAAAATTCAGATTGAAGAAATAGTTGCTTAAATTCCTTAATTAAATAGATTAATAATATTAAAAACTAAATATTAAAAACCATGGCACATAAGAAAGGTGTTGGTAGTTCAAGAAACGGTCGTGAATCAGAAAGCAAACGTTTAGGAGTAAAATTGTATGGTGGCCAAGCTGCAATTTCTGGAAATATTATTGTACGTCAAAGAGGCACAAAACATAATCCAGGTTTGAATGTAGGTTTAGGTCGTGATCATACTTTATTTGCTCTTTCAAACGGAGTAGTTACATTTAAAAAAGGTAGAGACGGAAAGTCTTTCGTCCATGTTTTGCCAGTTGCATCAGAGGCATAAAAGTCATTTTAGCATATTTAAAGAGGCATTTGCCTCTTTTTTTATGCTATTTCCAAACTTAATTTATTCAATTGTTGTTTAAAAGTTATTATTCTTAAAATCTAATGTTGAAAAGAAATACGATGATTTATACCGAATTGAGTCCCAATCCCAATTCGATGAAATTTGTTTTAAATTTTGAGATTGTACCAGATGGTTTATCTTTTGATTATCCTGATATGGCCTC
>JANNWE010000608.1:0-3158 GCA_031414675.1 Cytophagaceae bacterium | reverse complement strand
CCTATAACACAATGCTTGCGAAACTTTTTTTTGGCAGTTCTAAATTTCCTCCAGATGCTGATAAATTTCGCACTTTTATATATGCCCTTTTAGGTGGAACCATCAGTTGTTGTTACATTTTAATGGCTTTCATTGCTCGCTACCCATTTAAAAACAAAGAGCCTTGGGCTCGTAATGCTACAATAATAGCCTTTAGTGTTTGGGTCTTAATTGACAGTGCGGCATGTATTTATTTTGGAGTTTATCCACAAGTCTATCTTATTAATGCTTTTTCAATATCAATTAAGGCTCTTCCAATTATTTTTACTTGGAAACAATTTCTCCCTACAAGAAATGTTTAGCGATGGGTATAAACCTTTATATTTCTAAACGGACTTTTAAAAAATTGCTTTACAGCATTTGTAAAGTGTTTAAAAGATTAAATGAATATTTTCAAGAAATGTTAATAACAATTGACAAATAAATTTCTTGCACGGCATTTAATAATTCCACGCCTTCATCAAATGGCCGTTGAAAGGCTTTTCTGCCCATTATTAAGCCTGCCCCACCCGCTCTTTTATTGATTATGGCTGTTTTTAAGGCTTCCAATAAATCTGATTTTCCTTTTGATTCTCCACCCGAATTTATCATGTTGATTCGGCCTGAATAACAGTTCATTACTTGGTAGCGACACAAGTCTATCGGATGATCTGAAGACAATTTAGTGTACATTTCTGGATTGGTCTTGGCAAATTTTATGGCTGTGAAACCCCCATTTAGCGTTGGTAATTTTTGTTTGATAATATCTGCTTGAATAGTCACGCCAAGGTGATTGGCTTGGCCCGTAATGTCTGCAGAAGCTTGGTAGTCAAGTCCATCTTTAACAAATGCATCATTTCGAGTGTAGCACCACAAAATAGTAGCCATGCCCAGATTATGTGCTTCTTCAAAAGCCTTCGCCACTTCAATTATCTGTCTGTCAGATTCCTTGCTACCAAAATACACGGTTGCACCAACGGCTACCGCCCCCATGTTCCAAGCATCTCGAACGCTACCAAACATAATTTGGTCGAATTTGTTGGGATATGTCATCAATTCATTATGGTTGATTTTCACAATAAAAGGAATCTTGTGGGCGTATTTTCTAGAAAGTATTGCTAAGCCGCCCATACTCGATGCTACCGCATTGCAGCCCGATTCAATCGCTAATTTTATTATATTTTCAGGGTCAAAATAAATTGGATTTGGAGAAAATGAACTGCCAGCGGTATGTTCAATACCTTGGTCAACGGGCAATATGGAAAGATAGCCAGTGTTAGAAAGTCGACCGTGTTGGTACAGTTGTGCTAAACTTCTGAGTGTTTGGCCATTTCGATTACTTGGTAAAAAGCAGTCATCTAAATGCCTTTTGTTTGGCAAATGCAGTAGATTTTGAGGAATGGTTTTACAGACATGGTTCAATAATGAATCCTGATCTTCACCCAATAAATCCAAGAGTTCTGTTATATTTTTCATAGTGTTTAAATATTTGGAAAAGAATTTCGACTATAATAAGCTACATTGGTTTCAATCACTCGTTTAGTTTCTTCAGGATTTTTCACCTGAATGCATTTAACACCCGTATTTTTGACCGGATAATCATTTTCACATTCAAACAAGGCATCCCCAATAAAAATCAGTTCATTGATTTCAACATTAAGGGTATCCCTTAGTTTTCTGATTACGTAGGCTTTGTCAATCCCAAATTTTGTAATATCAATGGAAGTTTTGCCGCCCAAACGCACCGAGAATGTTGGAAGAAGATTATCAAAAAAGTTTTTCATCTCTTTCCTTTTTGTCAAAATCAGCATCCCGTTTTATCTTTTCTTCGATGGGAGCTTGTTGCCCAAGCCCGAAAATATAATTTAACTTCCTCGGTCTTCAATGATTTCGCACCAAATTTTTGCTTCTTTAAAACTTGTTTAATCTACCGTATATTGGAGGGCATTCCTGATTTTATCTCATTCAAGCACCGTAAAATCTTCCGAATAAAGTAATTGCCAATTTAAATGATATCGATAAAATTTTGTACCACAGGTTGGAAGTAAAAATAGATTTTGTAAGTGTTTATTTTGGGCAAGACTAACTGCAATTGGTTTTAAAATGGTTACCAATTTCAAAAACGGTATAAGCTTATTTAGTAAAGTTACCAAATCAGCATCAATTGTCGATTTGCTTTCCGTAAGTGTACTTTTTAATCCTAAAACAATGAGGTTTTTTATTCAAAATTAATTAAAAATACTGGCATTTTTCGAATAAAAATACCCACTTTTTCTTATTCCATTATAAGTCACTTTTTTCATTGCAAAACCCTTACGCTTCAACAATCATTTTACCTATATTATCTCCTTTAAATAAGCCCAGTAAGGCTTTTGGGAGTTTTTCAAACCCACGCTCAATAGTTTCAGTATATTTCAGTTTACCTGTTTCAAGCCATTTTGTTAATTGTTCGGTAGCTTCAATAAAGTGGCCTTGGAAATCACCTACAATAAAGCCTTGCATCAGTACGCTTCGAGTCAAAAGAGTAGGTTGAATTCGAGGGCCCATGGGTACATTGGTAGAATTATACAGAGCTATTTGACCACAAATAATAATTCTAGCATGAAAATTAATAGCATTGATAACTGCATCAGAAATTTCACCGCCTACATTATCATAATATACATCTACACCGTTTGGACAGGCATCGGAAATGGATTTATTCAAGTCTTTTGTAGTTTTGTAATTTATGACTTCGTCAAATCCGAATTCATCTTTCAAAGTCTTCACTTTTTCATCAGATCCAGCAATACCAACCACGTAACATCCATGAATTTTTGCAATCTGCCCAACAACCACACCAACCGCCCCTGCAGCACCCGACACCACCACGGTTTCTCCTTTTTTTGGTTTGCCAATTCGCATTAATCCTAAGTAAGCAGTAATGCCTGGCATTCCTAATATACCCAAATAATAACTAGGGTGTATTTTGCTGATTAAAATTTTTCGTAGGTCTTTTTCAGAGGCTATAGAAAGCTCACTCCAAGGTAAATTGCCAACAACAACCTCGCTAGGTTTGAACATTTCTGACTTACTTTCCGAAACCATAGCCACTACCCCACCCATTATTGGCTGATCAATCTGAAACGGAATAGCGTACG
>JANNWE010000607.1:0-5022 GCA_031414675.1 Cytophagaceae bacterium | reverse complement strand
CAATAATCCCGTAGGGATTCAATATTGGTAACAAAAAGCACCCCCTTGAAATCAAAAGCCCTGTAAGGGCTTAATATTTAGGTGATTATACCAAAAGATTTTATTTAGTCGGATGACAGTAATTAAATATCAAAAAAAACCGAAAATTAAATTCCTTTTTATTTGAAAAATTTAGCTAATAATTTAAAAAAAAATTGAATTGAATAGCTTTTTAATACATTAAAAATCAAATTAAAAATAGAATTTGATTTCTAGTGTCTGATTAAATTAAGAAAAAGGAACTTTTAGAGGTTAAGTATTTGATAATTAATAATCCCGTTTGGGAAAATCCGAATGGATTAATATGGGTAACAAAAAGCACCTGCTTCTAATCAAAAGCCCTATAAGGGCTTAATATTTAGGTGATTACACCTATGGATTTTATTTAATCGGATGACAGTAATATTTGATTAAAAAAAAGATAATAAAAATAAAAAAACAATAAAATTTTAAGAAATAAAAGTTATCAAACAATTGGGTCTCCAAAACGATTAAGTAAACACAACCATAAAAATTTCAGAAGGAAAAATTAGAAACTTAATGGAAAAGCAAGAAATAAATATTGTTTGGTTAAAACGTGACTTGCGTTTTACAGATCATGAACCGCTTTATTATGCTCACCAATCAAATTTACCACTTTTGTTAATTTACATTTTTGAACCTTCCGTAATGGCCTATCCTGATAGTGATGCAAGGCATTGGCGTTTCATTTATGAATCTCTAAAGGAGATGAATGAACAGTTAAGACTTTTAAATGCTTCCATATATATTTTTCAAAATGAAGCCAAAATTGTTTTTGAAAAATTAATTCAACACTTTTCAATCAAAAATATTTTCTCTTCAGAAGAAATCGGAAACGGACTTACCTATGATCGAGATAAAGCCATGAAAAAAGTATTTAAAAGCCATACAATTATTTGGAATGAATATCAAACAAATGGTATTATTCGTAGATTGAAGTCAAGAGAAAATTGGGAGAAAAACTGGAAAATTCAAATGACCACGTCCCCAAAATTTGTGCCATTAGAAAACGTGATTTTTACTTCTTTGGAAGATAAACTCTATTCTAGTATAAAAGGACCTGATTTAAGTGTTGAAATTACAACACCAAACAAAAATTTTCAACAAGGTGGTGCGTATTGGGCTTGGCGTTATTTTGATGATTTTATCAAAGTACGTCATGTCAATTATAGCAAGCACATTAGTAAACCGCTCTTAAGCCGAACCGGATGTAGTCGTTTATCTCCGTATTTGGCATATGGAAATATAAGTATGCGTACGATTTATCAATATACTTCCCAACATTATATTTCATCTTCAAACAAAAGAGCTTTATCCAATTTCATCTCTAGGCTCCATTGGCATTGCCATTTTATACAAAAATTTGAAGATGAATGTCGGTATGAATTTGAAAACATAAATAGGGCTTATAATGCATTAATAAAACCAAAAAATGAAGCTTTTATAAATGCATGGCAAAATGGCCAAACAGGAATTCCTATAGTAGACGCTTGCATGAGGTGTTTAGTGACCACAGGATATTTAAATTTTAGAATGAGAGCAATGGTAGTTTCATTTTTCGTTTTTAACCTTTGGCAAGATTGGCGGGAATTGCATTTTTTAGCAAGACAATTTTTAGACTATGAGCCAGGAATTCATTACCCTCAATTACAAATGCAAAGTGGTACAACAGGTATAAATACAATACGCATCTATAACCCCGTAAAAAATTCTCAAGACCACGACCCGGAGGGTTTATTCATTAAAAAATGGCTCCCTGAACTCCAAAATATTCCGACAAATTTAATTCATGAACCGCACAAACTTAGTTTAATTGAACAACAGTTATATAGTTGCCAAATAGGAAAACAATACCCTGCTCCTATTGTTAGTATAGAAGAATCTAGAAAGGGGGCAAGCGACATCGTTTGGAGTTTTAGAAAAAATGCCGCTGTAAAAGAAGAAGGAAAACGTATTTTACGCAAACATGTAAACAAACCAAAAATAGGTATTTCCAAAACAAATCAAACTAGTTTATTATGACTACTTTTCTAAAGGCTCAGTGGCAAAATTTAATAATGGCAAATTATGAAATTGATCCTAGTATTTTGCTGCCTTATTTGCCAAAAGGCCTTGAATTAGACTATTTTAATGGCAAAACGTATGTAAGTTTGGTTGGATTTTTATTCAAGAATACTTCCCTCTTTACTATTCCTATACCTTTTTGGGGTACTTTTGAAGAAGTCAACCTTCGTTTTTATGTGATACGGAAAGAGAAAAATACAATGAAGCGAGGTGTTGTTTTTATCAATGAAACTGTACCCAATAAAATAGTAGCCTGGGTTGCAAATAAACTGTATAAAGAACATTATATAGGTATACCAACCAGACATAATTGGAAACTTAGCAAAGAAAAAAAAGAAATTCAGTATGAATGGAAAGTAAAATCCAAATGGAATAGCATAAAAGTGGAAGCCTCCGCAACCAAAGAAAAGATGGAATTAGGCAGTATCGAAGAGTTTATTTTTGAGCATTATTTTGGGTATACGAAAGTAAATACGGAACACAGTATAGAATACAAAATCAATCACCCTTCATGGGAAATAAATAAAGTGAATAACTACCAAATTGATTGTGATTTCGATGCTTTTTATGGAAATGACTTTAAAGTGTTAAACACTACAATACCTCACTCCGTGCTTCTTGCGGAAGGTTCGGCAATTGATGTAGATTGGAAACGAGTGAGCTTCTAAAACTTTTTAAAATGAAAGGCGTTAAAAAAGAAAATTTGCCTACTAAAATTTGTGCAGTCTGCAATAAACCATTTGCTTGGAGAAAAAAATGGGAAAAGAATTGGATGGAGATTAAATATTGCAGCAACAGGTGTAGTAAAAATAAATAAAAATGCAAACAAGTACTTTTAAAACGCTACGATTAATATTGGGTGACCAACTCAATATAAACCATTCCTGGTTTAAAACAGTAGATGATTCGGTAACCTATGTTTTAATGGAAATACGAAGCGAAACCGATTATGCGCCACACCATATACAAAAAGTGCTAGGTTTTTTTGCCGCTATGCGTAATTTCTCCAAAGAATTACAACAATCAAATCATAAGGTTATTTATTTCCAATTAAATGATGAAAATAATTTACACAGGTTTGATAAAAATTGCGAAGCATTGCATCAAATACATCAGTTCACTAAATTTGAATATCAACAGCCTGATGAATATAGAGTAGATCAGCACTTAAAAAACTTTACCAACCAATTAAATATCCCGTTTTCTATAAGCGATTCCGAACACTTTTACACTTCGAGAAATGAACTGAAAGATTTGTTTTTAGGTAAAAAAATGTATCTGATGGAAACTTTTTACCGCTACATGCGAAAAAAACATCAGGTACTGTTGGAAGATGACGGAACTCAACCTTTAAATGGTAAATGGAACTTTGATGAGGCTAATCGTCAGAAATTACCCAAAGACCATAAACCCATTTTACCATTTCTTTTCGAAAACAATGTTAGTGAAATTGAATTAGACATAGTAAAAGCAAATGTAAAAACCATTGGAACAGTGGATAGTAAGAATTTTATTTGGCCGATAAATAGAACACAGTCACTACAATTACTTGACTTTTTCACTGAAAACTGTTTGCAATTATTCGGGACCTTCCAAGATGCAATGGCCCCGAACGAATGGTCAATTTACCATTCCCGCTTATCATTTTCTTTGAATATTAAATTACTTTCACCAAAAGAAGTAGTTGATAAAGCCATTGACGCATATTTCAAAAGAACCAAGCAAATTGAATTTCATCAATTAGAAGGTTTTGTGCGGCAAATTATAGGATGGAGAGAATACATGAGAGGTATTTACTGGCTTAAAATGCCAGAATATGCCACACTTAATTATTTTGAACACGCAGAAAAATTGCCCAGCTGGTTTTGGACAGGTGAAACCAAAATGAATTGCCTAAAAAATGCAATTTCACAATCGCTTAATTTTGCTTATGCCCATCATATTCAGCGTCTAATGATTACGGGAAACTTTGCCCTGCTAGCGGGTGTGCATCCTGATGAAGTGGATGCTTGGTATTTGGGCATTTATATAGATGCAATAGAGTGGGTAGAAATTACCAACACACGAGGAATGAGTCAGTTTGCTGATGGTGGAATAGTAGGCACCAAACCGTATGTAAGTTCAGCCACCTACATTAGCAAAATGAGTTCTTATTGTGACCAATGCCATTATAACAAAACCAAAAAGACGGGGGATAGAGCATGTCCTTTTAATAGTTTATTTTGGAATTTTTATGATAAACACGAAGCGAAACTTTCAAAAAACCCACGGGTGGGAATGATGTATAACACCTGGCACAAAATGCAGCCTTCAGCAAAAACCCAACTTTTGGAACAAGCCGAATATTACCTAAATCATATCAACGAATTATGAATCTCAGTGGATTTTGGAGTTTTAGCTTGTCATTAATTTTAGGTACCCTTTCATAAACCAAAGCGATGGGAAATGAAAGCTTTATTTTCCGCATTAAAAAGGCCAAAAAATAGCAAAAAGCAATATTTTAATTTGTAATAAAAATTTACTGTCATCCGATTAAATTAAGAAAAAAAAACTTTTAGATATTAAGTTACTGATAATCAATAATCCCGTATAAGAAAATCCGAAAGGATTAACATTGGTAACAAAAGATACCCCCTTCAAATCAAAAGCCCTGTAAGGGCTTAATATTTAGGTAATTATACTAATGAGATTTTATTTAGTCGTTTGACAGTATTATAAATTCAAAAAAATTATAGCAGTATATCTTAAAACTAGTATTTAGGGCCTACTGAAAAACTCATAAACTATTGAAATTTAGTAAAATGTATTAATTTTAAGGCATATAAGTGCAAGCAAAAATGCCTAAAGCCCTCAAAAGTCGTGCATCTAAGCAAATTTATGTCAGCCAAAGCCAACTTA
>JANNWE010000606.1:0-2769 GCA_031414675.1 Cytophagaceae bacterium | reverse complement strand
ATATGTGAGAATTATAAAATCTATTTTACAATTTTGTGGATTATGCAAAAACAGCTTTATCCTTCTGAAACTATAGATTATGCTCTTGAAACCTATCTCCCAAAGGTGAATGTAAGGAGCCAATTTATCTATATCTGTATTTTAGTTTTTGTGCTTGGGGCCTTTACTGCTTTACCATTTATTTTTGTTGATATCAGTGTGGCATCCCCCGGAGTAATACGAACACTTTCTGAAAAAACGGAAATAAAGTCATTAGTTTCTGGTAGAATAACTAAAATTGCCGTAACTGAAAACCAAATGGTGAAAAGAGGGGAGGTTTTATATGGTATTGCTACCGAAGAGCTGGATAATAAACTCACTTTTTCGGATTTTGATGAACGAGAAAACAATCAAAGAATAGCCGACTTAAAAACACTTTTGGGAGTTGAAAAAAGTAATCTCTTTTCAAGTTTTCACATGATTACCGGGGTTTATACTCAGCAACTAAATCTTTTAAAAAGTCAAATTCAAGAAAACTTGTTTGCACAAAAGAAGATTGAGACAGAGCTAAAATCCGATAAGCAACTTTTTAGAGAAAAGGTAATATCTAAAAGAGAACTTGACAGTAAAGAATATGAGCTCACAAAACTTAGAGCCGAATATGAGTCACTTTTCCAAAGACAAAAAAGCCAATGGCAGGCAGATTTGAACGGATTTAGACTGCAAGCTGAGCAAAAAAAGGCGGAAAAGAATCAGGTATTGCAACAAAAACAATTTTATGAAATAAAAGCACCAGTTGGTGGAAACATACAGCAAGTTGTGGGTAAATATGAAGGTAGCTATATACAAATAGGAGAAGGCTTAGGCATTATTTCACCCGACTCAAGTATAATTGTTGAGTGCTACGTTTCTCCCCAAGACATAGGATTATTGAAAACCGATATGCCAGTAAGATTTCAGATAGATGCCTTTAACTATAACGAATGGGGGCTAGTTAATGGGAAAATAAGTGATGTAGCCAAAGATTTTTTGATTATTAACGAACAACCCGTTTTTAAAGTTAAATGTCTTTTAGAAAAACAGGAAGTTTCTTTACCCACTGGCTATAAAGCTAGACTAAAAAAAGGGATGTCATTACGAGCCCGATTTATTGTGACCCAAAGGTCATTGTTTCAGCTACTCTATGATAAAGTAGATGATTGGGTGAATCCAAACATCAAAAAATAATATTTTATTTTAATTGCTTGTACATTTATTATTTGCATTCATGATATTTTTAACGCTCAGAATTTTCTTAAAAAGTTTTTTGGTTAAACAGTATTGTTTTTTACTAAACTCATCAAGTGTTCAAGTTTCTCTTCTAAATATTTTATTCGTTCTTCTGTAGTAACAGTTATATTATGGTTTGATTTATTTACATCTTCTCCATTTTCTAAAACCATGTTTATTTTTCCATCCCATCCAAGTAGTTGTTCGGGCGTTACTTTATAAAAATAAGCGAGTTTAGTTATTTGTCCAAGTGAAAGATTGTCTGGTTTCCCATTTTCGATTCGACTATATGCAGATTGCCCTATGCCTAGAAAATCTCCTAAGTATTCTTGTTTGTAGTTGTGAAGCTCTCTAAGAGCCCTTAGTTTAAAACCAAATTTTGTCATGTCGATTTATGATTTAAAGGTTTGTGTAATTTATATTGTACAATATTAATAAATAGTTTGATAATTCAAATCATTAAATTTTGAAAAATTTAACAAACAATTCAAATTTTTAATTTTTTTAAAATCTAACATAATGAAGAAAAAAATGGACGATTTTTTAGCTTCAAAAATTTAGTTCTTTAATTGTTTAAAGGTGGATTAGATAAAAACAAGTGTTTATTTAAAGTTTTTGTACCAACCATTAATCAGCCATTATATTTTTATTCATATTTTAAAAAAATGTGTTAAATCATTTTTGGACTATGAGAAAATATGCTAGAAACAGCCCTTTAATTATTTTAAGTGCCTTTTTTTTAATTCGAATTTTCCTAAGTCTAAAACTGTCCGTCTAATCTTTTCGCTATTTTGGCTGCTCTAGTCTTTTAGATTTTGAGGTAAAACACGCTTGCATAAATTATGCGTAATACGCATACGAATTATTTAGAAAATATGATTTTTGGCAGATAGATTGCACCCAATTATATAAAGTTCAAAAAAAATTGAGGGTAATTTCATTCATACTATTTGGAAGTTTTATAACAAACGCACAAGCACAAACCAAGCTCAGTTTGGAAGAGGCATGGCAAAAGGGTATACAAAATCCTACAATCAAACAAAAATCATTAGAACTAGAAGTGGGCAATATAGATCTGGCTCTTAGCAAAAAGCAGCTTTTACCTAATATTTCAGGCCAATATAATAACAGCTTAAACATTGGGCGTAGTATTGATCCCTACACCAATTCGTTTTTAACACAAAGTATTGTAGGTAATAATTATGGGCTATCGGCAAACTACACCCTTTTTGATTTTTATCAAAATAAAAACCAAATTGCCGTTAATCAGCTTTATTTAAAAGCCATTGGCCAGGATTTAAAAGCTATCGAAAATGACATAAAATACCGAATATTGGTGGCGTTTTCCGAAGTATTGCTTGCCGAGGAACAAGAGAAGACTACGCAGTCATTGATACATAATGCAGAAGAAAACTTAACTTACTTAAAGAAATTATACGCAGCCGATCGCATAAGATACTCTTTAATAGTGACGTTGGAGGCAGATCTGCTACGTTTGAAAACCGATCAGGTACAAGTAAT
>JANNWE010000605.1:0-3481 GCA_031414675.1 Cytophagaceae bacterium | reverse complement strand
AATAATGCAAGTTCAATAAATGCTCTATGATAAAAATGATGTACCGACATGTTAGCATAATAGGTCGCCGGCAAATATTTTTCTCGATTTACGGTATATTTTGCATGTAAGCTTTCGCCTTGCTGAAGCAAAACGCCACTTTGAGTCAAAAGATTTAAAGCAACTTGGACACTTTCTCCAATGGGTTTCCCCCTATCCACAAGGGCGTCGTCTTTGTGTCTTTCAATGAGCTGCATCATATTTACAACATGGCTTTCAACCCCTCGTTTTGTAAGAGCAAATTTGCTTAATACCGATAAACATACGAGTGAAACAGTGGTAATTGGTGTGATGTCATTTATCTTATGCACTAAATCTAAGGCCAAGGTTGAAATACTTTTTTCATCTAAAGTACTTTCATGGTTGTCATCGGTGTTTTCTTTGGGTAATTCAAAACTTTGCTGCTCGTGCATGTCCAATGGTGTTCCTATCCGCAAGGAAATCTTTCCCATGTTAGATTTTCCCATTGAATTCCAGTAATTATACATCCATTTGATGTTTTCTGGATTTTTGGTTTTACCCCTTCCCTCTTCCGTCATTTCTGCCACGTCGGGTATCAAATCAAACACTATGGAAACGGGAACAAATTTCACTTTTTGTTGAGCATCTTGATTGGCTTCCATAATGTATTTCAAAATTCCCATTTGAGGCCAAACCAACTTTCCCGTTCGAGAGCGAGTGCCTTCTATGGCCCACATAAAATTCGCTTGCTTATTGAGCAAGTAAGTTATAAAATGCCGCAAAGTGGCTTTATAAATGGGATTGTCTTTGAAAGACCTTCTAATAAAAATTAAACCGTTTTTTCTTGCGAGCTTTCCGAAAAGAAATAAATCGAGGTTTTTCCCAGCAAAAAGAAAAGGCAATGGCAGGCCATATCGAGCCAAAACCAAAGAAAGCACCAATAAGTCAATATACGATTTATGCGTTAAAACAAAAGCTATTGGATGTGAACGCATTAGTTTTGCCAAACTTTTCAATTCATCTGGATTAATGTCAATTGTTTTATCGTAACCCTTAGATAACATATATTGAAACATCTCCACAAAACCAATATTGGTTGTGGGGTCGTGTTCAGTAAAAAGCTCATTCAAATAGGATTCTGCTTCAAGATTGGCTTGTACTTGACTTAAGTTTTTCTGAACCGAAATTCTTGCTAACTTCTTTTGAAAAACATTATCTTGTACTATTTTTTGTATTTCTTCGTTTTTTTCCATTAACAAACCCCTTTGTAGTATAAATTTTTAATTTCTGATGATGAATTTAAATTCTGTATAAAGATGCATAAATTATGAACATATGACAAAATTTTTCATCTTTTTGTTAATTATTTGTACTATTTTAACTTGAAAAGTTTTATAACTCGATATTTGGCCTTTAATTAGCGGTCTAAAAACGTGCGGGCCTATTCAATCCGTTAATAAATGAAGCAAGAAGTAAGCCGTCCTTCCATGTTATTGTTGCTCAGTGAACCCGGAAGGGCTCTTTTCGAATTGGGTATGTCATATTCTTATAGTAAAGTTTATAAATCGACAAAATCTGGAGATGGTCACCCGGTAATGGTTTTACCTGGATTTATGAGCTCTAGAAGGTCAACTTCGTATTTAAGGAAACATTTGAAAAAATTAGGCTATACGGTGTACGATTGGGGGCTGGGCAGAAACATTGGAAAACTAGAATCCTTGGATTTATTAATTGAAAAGTTGGAAGAAATTTATGCTCTAACTGGCGAAAAAATTAGCTTAGTCGGGTGGAGTTTGGGGGGGGTATTCGCAAGGCAAGCTGCGAAAGCAAAACCAGAAATGATACAACAAATAATTACCTTGGGCTCTCCATTTGCGGGATTAACCGAGCCTAATAATATAGCTTGGCTCTATTCGCTAATTACTGGGGGCAAAGAAGTGAAAGATGTGGATCAAGCGTTTTTAGATGATGTCCCGCTGCCTGCTCCTGTGCCTACAACGGCCATATATTCGAAAGAAGACGGAGTGGTGCCTTGGAAAATGTGTTTAGAAAAAGAAGACGCTACACATCAAAACATTCGAGTGAGAGGAAGCCATATTGGCTTAGGAGTTAACATGTGGGTGCTATCAATTATTGAAAACCGCTTGAAAGAAACCCCAAAAAATTGGGAAAAATTTAAACCTTCCGGCTTTTTAAGTCGGACATTGTTTTATCCTTCAAATTAATTTTCTTTAATTATCCATTCTTTGATCTTTTCATATACTTCTATTCTAGTATTGAGCTCAAAATGAAAGGTTTTACCGAATTCAAAATGATTTTCTAACGGAAAGTTAAATTCTTTTGTATTCTTTGATCTGGCTGTAGCACTTCTCTTGCTTACTAATATATCTCCAAAAAGAAAACTAACCCAATGCTTTTCCTCATGGGTGAGCCTAGCAGAAATTACATAATAATTTACACCCTCTAATTTAGATATTGGCTTTTTATTGTTTTTTAACAGTTTGTCTGGATCTTCGCTATTCCATTCCTCTTCTGTTAAATACCCAAACCTAAGATCTTTAATTCCTGCACTTCTCAGATTTAGAATTTTCCCTACCATTCTTGTTGGCCAGTTGGGCACTTTTTCTAAAATATTGGTGGTTACATTTGCAAACTTTTCTAAAAAGGATCCGAAATGGGGGGTTGCTAAAAGAAAAATGTTTTTGAGTTTTTGTGTCCAAAGCAATTGAAAAAATTGTGCGTAAAAACAGGCACTATGTGTAATTAACCCTCCCATGCTATGTGCTATGATGCTTATCTCTTCTATTTCTATTGGGTAGTTTTCTTGCAATTGCTTCATTGTTTTGGCAAATGCTTTTCCGTTGTCAGAAATATGCAAACCTGTATTATATCTCAAATAAAATGGTGAGTATTGCAAGTCATCTTGTAATAAGGTGCCGTAATCGCTTTGATTGGAAAATGACCAAATAGTTTCATTGTTTGTTAAACCATGAATTAAAATACAAACTTTCTTTGTTGGTTGTTTTCCCCCAAAGCAGTTCTTTAAACCCTCTGCTGTCAATTCAATTCTTTTGTTATTCTTATAAAAACCCATTGCTATCGCCAATGATGTGTTTTGTAGTTTGTCTCCAATAACACCATTTACTATACTAAGACCTTGATTAGCAATTTTTTTTGCTTTTTTATTAAAATTTTCGATATTATGATTGTTTTAATTGTTTTTTATCATCCCCACTTCGCCACCAATCCATCCAAAAGTCTATTTGTTACAGGATTGACAATCATCCTATTAGGGTCGGCTTCAAACCAAGCTATAGTTTCTTTGATACCTTCGGCGAAGGGAATGGTGGCCACGTAGTCGGGCACAAGTCGTTTGATTTTGGTATTGTCGAAAATGGCACAATGCGATTTGTCGCCCCATAGACCCCCTTCTTCTGATTCAAAGCCGTTTTCGTTGGCAAATTGAATGATTTTTTTAGAT
>JANNWE010000604.1:0-2451 GCA_031414675.1 Cytophagaceae bacterium | reverse complement strand
CTGCATAAAAAGAAAGAAACGCAAAAAATGGCTTGTCTTTGTTCTTTTCTATAAAATTTGAAGTTTCTTTTGCCAATCTCATGTCCAGGTTTTCGCCATTGGGTCCATTGCTTATATTTTCCATATCATACGGTGAGAAATAGCTTGACGGAGATCCTTTGTGGCTGCCTGCAATATTAATGTTAAATCCTTGATCGGTAGGGTAAAAACCCTTATTTCCTAAATGCCATTTGCCAGCAAAGAAGGTTTCGTAATCATTTTGTTTAAGGAGTTCGGGAATAGTAGTAAAGGCCAAGTCGAGTTGCTTTGAATACTGTGGAGGTAACACTTTTGTGAATCTATTTTGTTTTCTCCATTCTTTGCCTTCTGGAGCACCTATCCAATCGGTTATCTTGTGATTACTTGGATAGCATCCTGACATAATACTTGCCCGAGAAGGACTGCAAACTTGACAAGACGCATACGCTCTTGAAAATAGGGAAGATTTTGAAGAAAGTGTATTTAAAAATGGAGTTTCATAGTATTTGCTTCCCATAAAACCTACGTCATTATACCCCAAATCATCTACTAAAATAAAAATAATATTGGGTTTAGTTTGAGCAATTGAATTTAGAAAAGTCAACAAACCAAAGAAAAGAGCGAATGTAAATTTTTTCATTTTTAACAGAACTTAAATATAAAAGTATTTAAAGAATTAGTTGTAAAATCTGAAAGTAAGTTAAGAATCTATTTAATTGAATTAACTTTTTCTTACAGCCTATTTTTAGCTTTTAATAATTATCTTATTATTTTTTATTTCCAAATAGCTTCTTTCTATACTATTTATGAAATATAGCATCTTCTAGCTTATATCTAAAATCTTTGTTTTTCTCTTAATTATCAATTCCAAATTTAATTTATATAGAACTAAGTCTTAAAATTACATTCTTTTAGAATAATGTACATATTATGTTATAGTTGATAAAATATATATTTTAGGTTTAAGTAGTATTCTCCTAAAAGCAATGTCTTAATTCTATACGTGCCGCTCTTTTATTTATTATTTAAACACAATGATCATAGTTTAAAAATGAAAATTTTACTATTTAACTTTAGCATAACATTCATTTAATATTCTTTTAATATTGTCAGTATAATTTTGCATCATAAAAATAGAATCTAATGCAAAATCTTTTTAAAAACTTAAAATCATTTTTTTACGATTGGTTATTTGTTTTCCTTTTTCTTTTTTGTCTTTGCTATTATTATGCCGCTCCTATGCTTGATAAATAGGCAGAAATAGTTGATTTTCTTTTACTTCAATAGCTTCCCAAATTTTTTAATTTTCTTCGAAAAATATAATAATTTATTCGAACACCGCTAGCTCTTATGTGTAAACAATAAAAACACCAATCGGCGTGTTTTTATAACCAGTTTGGCAAAGTTTGAATAATCGTCTACTTCAGAAAACATTTTAGCACTATAAAATGTCTTGGTTTCTGAATTTTTGTTAAATTGTCACACAATTACAAAATCATCCTATACCTATATGAGAAATCTACTTTTTGTCTTTATTTTATTATCTAATCTTACTTTCGGTCAAGTAAAAAACGCACCTCCAAGAGCTGAGGGGGACGGTCCTTATTCAAAACTTATAATTAGAGGCGTAACTTTGGTAAATAGCACAGGAGCTCCTCCTATGGGGCCAGTAGATATAGTTGTTGAAAATAATCGAATTAAAGAAATAAAACAAGTAGGTAATCCAGGTGTACCTATTGACCCAAAAAAAAGGCCAAAAATTGGTAGCGGTGAAAAAGAGCTAGATTGTAGTGGAATGTATTTAATGCCTGGCTTTATTGATATGCATGGCCATATTGGTGGCAACTCGCAAGGAACGCCTTCAGAATATGTGTTCAAACTATGGCTGGCTCATGGCATAACTACAATTAGAGATCCTTCGGCGGGCAATGGTCTAAATTGGACTTTAGAGCATAAACAAAAGAGTCTAAAAAATGAAATTACAGCTCCAAGAATTTTAGCCTATACAGCATTTGGAATGGGTTCTGATATACCCATTTCTACTCCTGAGCAAGCTAGGGTTTGGGTAAGAGAAAATCTAAAAAAAGGGGCAGATGGCATCAAGTTTTTTGGTGCAGAACCCGAAGTTTTCAAAGCAGCTTTAGAAGAAAATAAAAAATTAGGATTACGATCGGCTTGTCACCATGCTCAGTTAGAAGTGGCCAGAATGAATGTTCTTGCAACTGCTAAAGCCGGTTTAACAACTATGGAGCATTGGTACGGCCTTCCAGAAGCCCTTTTTGATGATAGAACTCTTCAGAATTATCCAGCTGATTACAATTATAATAATGAGCAGCACCGATTTGAAGAGGCAGGAAAGCTTTGGAAACAAGCCGCAGAGCCGGGGTCAGAAAAATGGTATAAAGTCATGGACGAATTACTAAAGTTAGACTT
>JANNWE010000603.1:0-1795 GCA_031414675.1 Cytophagaceae bacterium | reverse complement strand
CGCACCCACAATAAAATCAACAGGCATTTGTTGTAAATCAAAGGCATAATGCCCCATAGTTTGTACAGTATCTGAATGGAAATACGCCTGATTTGCTCTACAAATTTCACCCACTTTTTGGATGTCTAATAAATTTCCTATTTCATTGTTTCCATGCATTAATGAAACTAATGATTTAGGTTTATCTATTAAAATATCTGGTAAACTTTCTATATCTAGATTTCCTTGAAGGTCATTCTCAAGGTATGTAAGCGTAATTTTTCCAAGTTTTTGTAAATATTCTAAGGTATGCAATACTGCATGATGTTCCAATCTGCTAGTTACGGCATGTTGTACCCCCAAAGATTCCACTGATTGTGATATGGCGGTATTATCTGCCTCAGTGCCCCCAGAAGTGAAGAATATTTCGCCGGGAGAAGTATTTAAAATGCCCGCCACAGTTTTTCTAGCCAATTCTAAACCTGATTTTACTTTTCTCCCATGAGCATGAATAGAGGAAGGGTTGCCAAAATGGTCTTTAAAAAAGGGAAGCATAGCCTCAAAAACTTCTGGATCCAGAGGAGTGGTGGCTGCATTATCTAAAAAAATTCTTGCCGACATGAAATATTGCTGATTTGAATAAAAAACAAAATTAATTAATAATTCTTATATCACTCAAGCTTTTCATTCAATCGGAACATTTCTTTTAAAAGCTCGTCCAAAATCTATCAGTGATTCAGTCTTAAGCACGCCAGATATGTGGTCTATTTTTTCATAAAGCACTTTTCGCATATGTTCACTATTTTTTGCCACTATTCTGATATACAATGTATACTGTCCTGTAATATAGTAACATTCTACTACCTCAGGAATGATTTTTAAAGCTTCAATTATACTTTCAGAATTACAATCTTCTTTTAAAATAATCCCTGTAAATGCACTCCATTCATACCCCATTTTTCGCTCATCCAGTTCCAAGGCCATTTTTTTAATTAAACCTCCTTCTTTCATTCTATTAACTCGTTGATGCACCATGGTATTTGAAATATCAAGTTTTTTCGCTATTTCAGAATAGGGTTTTCTACCGTCTTTTTCTAATTCTTTTAAAATCAATTTGTCGAAATCATCAATGTCCATACTTTTACTTTCTTTTGAATAAGTCAAATTTAATAAAATGCATCTAAATTAAGTAAAAATTAATTTAATAAGAAAGAAAATAAAAAAATAATCTTTAAAAAAGACTCTCTGGTGTCATTTTGATATTTTTGTATTTTAAATTTAAAAATTTAGCTAAGAAAATGATAGCAGAATTAACCAAAACTGAAACATATATTGAGTTAGAAGAAAGATATGGAGCCCATAACTATCATCCTTTGCCAGTAGTGTTAGAAAGAGGAGATGGCCCTTTGGTATGGGATGTAGAAGGAAAACAATATTATGATTTTCTATCAGCATATTCTGCCGTAAACCAAGGCCATTGTCATCCTAGAATAATTAAAGCATTGACGCAGCAAGCTCAAAAATTAACTTTAACATCAAGAGCTTTTCATAGTGCACCTTTGGGAGATTTTGAAAAATATATTACCGAACTTTTTGGGTATGATAAAGTCTTAATGATGAACACGGGTGTAGAAGCGGTGGAGACATCATTAAAATTGACTAGAAAATGGGGATACATGAAAAAAGGCATTCCTGATGGTAAGGCCAAAATACTTTTTGCAAGCCAAAATTTTCATGGACGTACTTTAGGAGTCATTTCCGCTTCTGTAGATCCTAGCAGTAGAAAAGGCTTTGGTCCGTTTTTGCCAGGATTTGA
>JANNWE010000602.1:0-12436 GCA_031414675.1 Cytophagaceae bacterium | reverse complement strand
CAGATGTTATTGCATTGGAGGTAAATATGTTCACATTATGCCTTATGAGCCTAGAAACCCGCATCACTTAAGATATGCCACACAACCAAAAACACAAGGCGAAGCACACACTAAACTTATGAAAACAATTCATGACTATGTGCTACGCTTAAACCATGGTTTAGGGTATGACTTCAATACAGTTGAATTTGCTATTAGAGATGGCATTCCTATTGCAATAGACTTTTGCAATCCAGCACCAGACGCTGATATAAACTCCGTTGGTTCCGAAAATTTTGAGTGGGTAGTAGAACATTCCGCACTTTTTGCAATTGAAAAAGCGAAAAGTCAAGTATTTGGTCAAAATAATTGCACTTGGGGAAGTTTCATTTCAAATTCCTCGGCTCCAAAAGTATTAGAAATTACTAAACCTGCTGTAAAAAAAGTTGTAAAAAAATCAAAATGAAACTATGGCGCTATTCACTTTAGGAATTGAAGAAGAATTTCAAACTATCGACCCAGAAACAAGGGAATTAAAGTCCCATATGTCAAAACTGGTTGAAGGAGGAAAGGTAATTTTGCAAGAAAGAATTAAGCAAGAAATGCACCAGGCTGTGGTAGAAACAGGTACAAATATTTGTGAAAACATAACAGAAGCTAGGCAAGAAGTTACATTTCTTAGAAAAATGTTAATTGATTTAGCTGACAAACAAAATCTAAAAATTGCCGCGGCAGGTACTCATCCATTCTCTGACTGGCAAAATCAATTGATTACCGAAGACGATAGATACAATAAGTTAATTGACGAAATGAGGGATGTAGCCAGAGGAAACTTGATTTTTGGTTTACACGTTCATGTAGGTATTGAAGATAGAAATGAAGCAATTAAAATCATGAATGAAGTTCGGTATTTTCTTCCTCATATTTTTGCTTTATCAGTTAACTCCCCTTTCTGGTGTGGTAGAAACACTGGTTTCCATAGCTATAGATCTAAAGTTTTTGACAAATTTCCAAGAACTGGTATTCCAGATCATTTTAATAGTGCCGCTGAATATGATTCCTATTTGAATTTATTGATAAAAACAGGCTGTATTGATAATGGAAAGAAAATTTGGTGGGATTTGAGGCTTCATCCATTTTTCCCTACCATAGAATTTAGAATATGTGATGTTCCTATGCGAGTAGATGAAACTATTTGTTTAGCTGCCATAATGCAAGCTTTAATTGCCAAATTGTATAAATTAAGACACCAAAATTTGAGTTTTAGAATTTATCACAAAAATTTGGTAAACGAAAATAAATGGCGAGCTGGGAGATATGGAATTCATTCTAATCTAGTGGACTTTGGAAAAGAAGCAGAAGTTCCTTTTGAGTATTTGGCTAATGAACTTATGGATTTTATAAAGGATACCGCTGAAGAATTAGGTTCAATTCATGAGGTAAATTATGTGAACCAAATTCTGAAAAATGGAACCGGGGCTGACCGTCAACTGAAAGTTTTTGAGAAAACAAATAGCTTGAAAGCAGTAGTAGATTACATGGTGGAAGAAACAAAATTTGGCCTGTGAGGTTAAATACAATAACTGCTCTAAGGGATAGTTAACAAAAAAAATGGAGGAATTTAAAATTGGCATTTTAGACATGTATCAAGGTGTATCTAATGAAGGTATGCGATGTATAAAAATGCTTGTAGAAGATTTTTTTGATAAAATTGATCAAAAAGCATCTTATACAATTTTTGATGTGAGGGGTAATTCAGAAATCCCAAATTTAGATGAATTTGATGGGTTTATTTCTTCAGGAGGACCAGGAAGTCCGCTTTTAGAAAATCATGATTGGGAAAAAAAGTATTTTGATTTTATTGAGAATTTAATGTTTCACAATAAAACAGAAAACAACAAAAAACATTTATTCGCAATCTGTCATTCTTTTCAATTGCTTTATCAATATTTTGAATTAGGTATAGTAAATAAAAGAAAAAGCACTTCTTTTGGAGTGATGCCAATGCATCGCTATAAATCATCCAAAAAAGAAATAATTTTAGGCGACTTGCTAGATCCTTTTTGGGCGGTGGATTCTCGTGATTATCAAGCTATTAAACCCAATCATAAGCGATTTGAAGAATTTGGAGCTAAATTATTGTGCATAGAAAAAGATAGACCGCATGTTCCTCTTGAAAGGGCTGTAATGGCGGTAAGGTTCACAAAAGAAATTTTCGGAACCCAATTCCATCCCGAAGCAGACGCAGAGGGTATGCATAGACTTTTTAAAACGGAAGAAAAAAAAGTCGCTGTAATTAAAAATTTTGGAATAAATAAATATGAGGATATGATTGTTCATTTGGAAGATCCAGATAAAATTTTGTTTACAGAATCAATAATTATTCCCAATTTTTTAAAAATAGCTTTTGAAGCGAGTAAAATGGCTGTTTTAATATAATATTTTTGAAATGGTAACAAAAGCTAGAAATACTTTTAACAATTCATTTTCCACTGAAAAATACAATAATCTTATTGCCGAAATTCATGCTGAGTTTCCTGGTGAATTAGATTTTAGAGTTGCTGAGTCTCCAATTTTTATAGGTAATGATTTAAAAATAAAATTGTTAAGCGCATGTAACGATATTATTTCCCAGATCAAAAAACCCGACTTCTTAATAAAAACAGAAAGAGCAATTCCAAAAAACTACCAAGTTCCTAATGAAAACCCGCATTCAGATTTTTTAGCAATTGACTTCGCAATTTGTAAAGATGGCAATGGTAATTATGAACCTCAGTTAATTGAGCTTCAAGGATTCCCTTCTTTGTTTGCTTATCAATCTTATTTGGCTTCTAAGTATAAAAAACATTTTGAAGTTCAAAAAGGATTTAGCGAATATTTCAATAGAATGAATACTATGAATTATCTAGCTGAAATGGAGAAATTCTTATTGAATAGAACAAAACCAGAAAATACAATTTTACTAGAAATTTTTCCAGAAAAGCAGAAAACAAGACTTGATTTTGCACTTACAGAAAAATTCTGGGGTATAAAACCTCTTTGTATCTCTAAAATAAAGAAATCAGGGAAAGACCTATATTATGAGCAAAATGGAAAAAAAATAAGGATTGAAAGAATCTATAATCGATTAATTTTTGACGATTTAGATAGAAATTTTAAAAACACCAAACTTGATTTTGATATCAGGGACGAGATTAATGCAGAATGGATTTCCCATCCCAATTGGTTTTACAGAATCTCAAAATTTAGTTTGCCTCTCTTTTCTTCTCCCTATATCCCTAATTCTTCCTATGTTTCAGACTTAAAAACTATTCCTGACGATTTAGAAAATTATGTTTTAAAACCCCTATTTTCATTTGCTGGTGCAGGAGTAAAAATAGATGTAAAAAAAGAAGATATAGAAAAATTAACTAATCCCGAAGATTATTTACTTCAAAAGAAAATTTCGTATGATCCTTGTATTAAAGATACAAATGGAGCATATATAAAAAGTGAAATAAGGATGCTTTACATTTGGCCTAAAGGCAGCTCTCAACCAAAATTAGTAACCAATTTAGCCAGATTGAGCCGTGGAAAAATGATTGGAGTTGATTTTAATAAAGATTTTGATTGGGTTGGTGGGAGTGTAGGTTTTTTTGAAACTAACTAATCCAGTGGATAACAGAACATTATTTCTCAATAACCTGGCTCAAACTTCGGATTTCCCTCTGGCATTAGAATTTGTTTACGCAGAAGGTTGCTATTTATATGACAAAAATCATCAGCCTTTTTTAGATTTGATTTCAGGCATTTCTGTATCCAATGTCGGTCATCGGAATCCAAAAGTGGTCCAAGCTATTAAAAATCAAGTAGATCACTATCTTCATCAAATGGTCTATGGAGAGTATATTCAAAGCCCGCAAGTACAATTAGCAGAGGCATTAATACATACCTTAGAAAATTACACCACAAAAGATGGGCATAAAATAGATAATGTTTATTTCACAAATTCTGGAACAGAGGCTGTAGAAGGAGCCATGAAATTGGCTAAAAGGTACACTAATCGACCTGAGATTGTGGCACTCGAAAACTCTTATCATGGATCCACTCAAGGTGCACTTTCCCTTGGAGAAGAGCATTTTAAAAAAAATTATCGTCCGCTTTTGCCAGGAATAAAAAAAATTAAAAGAAACCATTTTTCGGATATTGAAAAAATCACCAAAAATACTGCAGCAATTATTATTGAGCCGATAGGTGCTGAGGCGGGTGTCGTGGAAACTGAATTTGAGTTTATGGATGCCATTGCCAATAGGTGTAAAAAAATGGGCACATTGTTAGTTTTCGATGAAATTCAAACAGGTTTTGGTAGAACAGGAAAGTTTTGGGCATTAGAGCATTTCGGATTTTGCCCAGATATTTTACTTTCTGCAAAAGGAATGGGTGGAGGGATGCCAATTGGTGCTTTTATGGCTCCAAAACATATTATGTCGGTTTTTAAAGATAATCCAATTTTAGGGCATATTACTACTTTTGGGGGCCATCCTGTTAGCTGTGCTGCTTCTTTAGCAACACTAAAAGTAATTTTAGATGAAATAGATTTTAAGCTGGTAAATCAAATGAGTGAAAAGCTAAAACTGCTTTTTATGACCTTGCCACAAGTAAGCGAAGTGCGTGGAAAAGGTCTGCTATTGGCCGCTGAAATGCCTAGTTTCGAAATTCTTAAAAAAACTATCGATAATTTTATAGAAAATGGCATTTTGACTGACTGGTTTTTATATTGCGATAACGCCTTGCGAATAGCTCCACCTTTAAATTTTTCTGAAACCGATTTTGAGCTCTTATCAAACTGCAAACTATTTAAACAAAAATGAGATTCTAGTTTCCTAAAATCTCACAAATAATATCTGGTTAAGAACGAATTACATAGCTGCTTCTAATTTTTGCACTAATACATGTTTTGGTACTGCTCCAACTATTTTATCTACCATTTCACCATTTTTGAAAATCATTAATGTTGGAATAGAACGAATCCCAAATTGTGCTGGTGTTGCTGAATTAGCATCAACATCCATTTTGCCAACTATCGCAGTTGCCTCATATTCACCAGCTATTTCTTCAACAACTGGTCCAATCATTTTACAAGGCCCACACCATTCTGCCCAAAAATCAACCAAAACTGGTTTATCTGATTTTATTAATTCACTAAAATTTAAATCTGTTATTTCTACTGCTTTATGTCCCATTAGTATTGAGTAATTAAATGTTTTAGAATAAACAATTGAAGTTTGTCAAATAGTTCCTACCTTCTTATTTTAATTTAGTATTTGTAAAAATAATTGGTCTTAAATAAAATGTTTAGGAAGATAATTTACTGAATATTTCTTTCGTTTCATTCTGAATATATTCAGCAGATCCGATTGCAAATTTACAATTCTTAACACCTTGTTTTCAATCAGAAAAATTAGTTTAAATTGATAGCTTATAACAAGTTAGGATTTATTTAATGTTTTTTTTTAAATAGATAAAGATTGTACTTAATTTTTTTAAAAAGATTAATTTTGAAAAGCTAATACTGTTTAAAATTTCTCTCTAAATCCAATAAAACCTAAATTTCAATAGCTAGATTATACTTTTCGTCCCCACAGAGTCTCCTTAAGGGACTTTGTGGTTGCATCTGTAAAGGAGTATTTATTTTAGTCCCCACTGAGTCTCCGTAAGGGACTCTGTGATTTCCTCTGTGCAGGATTATTTATTGGCATTGCGATTAAGTTCCCAACTGTGTCTCCGTAAAGGAATCTGAGGTTGCCTTTATACAAAGAAATGACCCAATAGCTAAATTATTAGGCATAAGATTAAGTTATAGTCAAATAATAAACAAAAAAAGTGCCTGACAAGACATCAAGCACTTTTGAAATGTAAAAAATAATTTTATTTTGAATTGTCAGGATTTAACAAATCATAAAATTGGTCTAATTTAGGCATCAAAATTATTCTTGTTCTTCTATTTGTAGTTCTTCCTTCAGGAGTATCATTAGAGGTTAATGTACTAAACTCTCCCCTTCCTGCCGCAATTAATTTATTTGGATCTACTCCAAATTTCGTCATCAATGTTCTAACTACAGATGTAGATCTCTTTACGCTAAGATCCCAATTATCTTCAATACAATTTGTTTTAATTGCCACATTATCAGTATATCCTTCCACCATCATTTCTAAATCTGGCCTTGATTTAAGAATTTTTGCTACTTTTTCCAAAACTGCATTTGCATTATCTGTCATTTTAAAACTACCACTGGTGAATAACATTTTATCCGATAGATTTACCATGACTACAGTTTTATCTACTTTAACTTCAATATCAGTGTCGTCCAATCCCTCACTCAATGTACTTTTCAAATTTACAGCTAACGCTAAATTCATTGAATCTGCCTTTGATTTAGCTGCTTGTAGTAAACCTATATACTTATCTTTCTTCTCCAATTGCGCCAGAGTTTTATTAATATTTTCATTGGCAGCTTGGCTTAGCACAGTTAAACCACCTAACTGTTGCATTTGACCGTCTCTAACTTTTTGCAAATCCGCAATTTGGGCTCTTAGTTCGTTCATTTGGTCGTTACGACCTTCTAAGGCGGCTTTATTGGCGGCAACCATCTTCTCTTTTTCCTGTTCACAAGTAACTAACTTGTTTTTAAAATCATTAATCATTTCTCCTCTTCTTTCAATATCTGCTTTAGAAGCAGCAAGCTCGGATTGAAGGCTGACAAATTTCTTTTTAGCAACACAAGAAGAAAATAACACAGCGATAATAACGTAAAAACTTAATTTTTTTAACAGATACATCATAATAAATTTAAGGGTAAATAATTTAAAGGTGCAAATATACAAAATGAGAAAATATTAAATATAAAGTAAGAGTAAAAATTAATTCATAAAATCACCACTTTTAATAAAATTATTTCCTTTTACTGGCTTATTGTATAAATACGCCCAACAATCGATTTCTTTTTCAGAGGAAATCAATTTTACTTTTATAAGCTCTCTTTTGTAAATTGAATTCTCAGCATCCATAGGAATGTATTCTTCATAATCATCTAATTGAACAAAAAAAGTTTTGGTATCTATGATTTCATACATTTCCCCGAATACTTCAAAATCTTCGTTTTCACTATTTTCTACTAAGCCAGGATAGGTGCTTATTAGAAATAGCTTCCCTTTGCATTTTGCTTTACCCATGAAATTTGCATTTCTCTTTAAAAAATCTTTAAAGGGATTTTTTGGGTATCCTGACATCAAAGTGCCATAAACAAAAATAAATTCCTTTTTCATTTTTTTAATTATTTAAAGATTCGTTTTTCTACATCGCTTAATAAAAATAACAATTCTTGATTCTCATTTTTAAAAAACCGCGATGCTTTTTTTAATTGAAAGAAAGCAATATCCCAATCTTCTAAAAAATAATGACATTTCGATTTGAAAGCATAAATATCAATTATGGTCGTATCAAATCTTAATGCTGTATCAAATGATTGTAAAGCTGCAGCATAATTTTCAAAATAAAAATGACATTTGCCAATATAAAAATGTAAAAAAGCTGATTTTGGATAGTATTTGATTTTTGCAGAAAAATAATTAAATGCGGTGTCTATTTTACCAATATTAAATAAAATTATTCCCTCTTTGAAGCCTTTCGTTGCAATTTCTTCTTCTGTTTCAGAAAAAGAGATTTCGCCCATTAGCCACGTATGTAAAATAGTAGGTACTAAAAAAAATAATAATTCCATGGTTAAATAGCCTCCAATTCGGCTTTAATTTTTTTAGTTAAACCTTGTTTTACTATTTCGTAAGAATCAGAAACTAAAGAAAAGACTAATTCACTTTTAACTGAAAAATCTATCTGAATAGAGTTCCAATGAACTTTGCTCATATGATAAGCACCGGTAATAAACCCATATTCACTCCTCAAAACTTGATTAATTTCAGGTGAATTTTTTAAACTAATTCTAAGATCTGCGGTATCTAGTGGTACTAAAGCAAACATTTTACCCATAACTTTAAATACTAAAACATCAGGTCCAAATGGACATTCTTCTGTAACGCCTTTAAAGTTTAAACAATAATCCCTCAGTTCTTCGATATTCATTCTCTAGTAAATGCTCTGTACATTAAAACAATCAAACAAATCAGAAACATAACGATCGAAATCTTATTGATCCCATGCATCATTTTAAGATTAGTACTCACAGGATATTTTCCTTCTTTGTCTTTTTTAAATACCCGAAAAAAGTATTGAAACACCTGACCAACATTTAAGAGCGAAAGTATTTTTTTCATTTTTGTTTTATCAATTTTTTAAACTAATTCTTCAATTTGTTCTGGTTCTAACCACCTTCCGTCTTGTTTAATAAGTTCAATTAACTCATCTACGGCGTTTTGGGAAGCAACTGAACGTTTCATTATTTCCTGTCCTTTATATAAAGAAATTTTATCTTTACCAATTCCTACATAGCCATAATCCGCATCCGCCATTTCACCAGGACCATTAACAATGCATCCCATAATACCAATCTTTACGCCTTTCAAATGGTCGGTTCGTTTTCTAATTAAGGCAGTAGTTTCTTGTAAATCGAAAAGCGTTCTTCCACAAGAAGGACAACTAATGTATTCAGTTTTTGACATTCGAGTTCTTGCAGCTTGCAAAATTCCAAAAGAAACTGAATTGTAGGTTTTTAAAAATTCTTGACTTTGAACTATTTGCTGAGATGAAATGAGTATCCCGTCTCCAAATCCGTCCACAAATGCTCCCCCAATATCAATAGATGAAAATAACTGAAAGTCTTCCAGGAGATTTTCTTCGTAATTTTTTGATAACACCACAGGATTTTTAATTCCTCTATTTAATAATTCTATATAAAACCTTCTAAAATCAGGCATTGCATTAGATCTAACACTTTTTAGAATAACAACAAACGGTTTATTATTAGCAAGAAAATCAAAAACTTCGGGTTTTATATCTTGAGTACTTAAAGCCAAAAAATTGAGTTGACCATGAAAATAAGTATTATTTTTAATTTCATCAAATTGAAATAAAGGATAAACATTGATTTTATCTTCTTGATGTTTCCAAGCTTCAAAATCAAGTATTTCTTTTAAACCGTTGGGAAGCATAAAACTAATAGAACGATGTCCAGAATAAATATAGTCCGAACCTATGTCATTCATCCGCCATTTATCCGGGAGTGGTAAATAAAAATGGCCAACAGCTTTTAAATCTTCAATTTTAATATTTTCATAAGCAGAAAAATCTGAGATTACCCGAGGAACATTAATCCCACCAAAATTGGCTACTTCAGTTACTTTTCTTTTAGTATAAGAAAATGGATCAAATGGCAAATTTTCGAGAGGTAATAACTCATAATTGCCATTATTTGTGGTATATCGATTTACTAATTTAATAGCCACCGGTGCTTCAAATTCAGGATCTTCTGTTAAACTAACTCTTACAGTGTCTCCAATGCCATCTTCAAGCAAGGTTCCGATTCCCATTGCAGATTTTATTCTTCCGTCCTCACCTTCTCCAGCCTCAGTAACTCCCAAATGTAAGGGATAAGGCTTAAGTTTTTCTTCTTCCAATCTTTTCACTAGCAATCGGTAGGCTTGTACCATTACTTGTGGATTAGAGGACTTCATTGAAAGAACCACATTGTAATAGTTCTGATCTTCACAAATTCTAAGAAATTCTAAAGCAGATTCCACCATCCCCACAGGAGTATCTCCATACCTACTTAAAATTCTGTCAGATAAAGAGCCATGATTAGTTCCAATTCGCATTGCAGTACCATATTCTTTACAGATTTTTACTAAAGGCAAAAAACGTTCCCGAATACGATCCAACTCTATTTGATAAGAAGCTTCAGAATAATCAATAACCTCAAATCGCTTTTTATCTGCATAATTTCCAGGATTGATTCTTACTTTTTCTACTATTCTGGCTGCTAGTTCGGCCGCATTAGGTGTAAAATGAATGTCCGCCACCAAAGGAACTGTGTAGCCTCTTTCTCTTAGTCCATTCCTTATATTTTCTAAATTTTGAGCTTCCTTAACACTTGGTGCGGTAATTCTAATTAACTCACAACCACTTTCAATCATTTTAATACTTTGAGCAATGGAACCAATAGTATCCATGGTGTCAATTGTGGTCATAGATTGAATTCTGATTGGAAATTCTGAACCAAGACCCAAATCACCAATGAAAACTGAATTGGTTTTTCTTCTTTGATAAGAAGTAAGTGAGCTACAATATGGGGGTGAAAAAGACATTTTTTACGAGTATTTTTACAAAAGTAAAACTAAAATATAATAAAAATTTAATTCAATACCCATTTATAACATAATTGTATAGAATTGTGTTTAATTTTGTGTTACAATTATGACATTGAATTTAAAAACAAATACAGACCAGCTTCCAGTAATGGAAGCATTTTATACTTTGCAAGGCGAAGGCTACCACAGTGGAAAACCTGCATATTTTATTAGATTAGGGGGCTGCGATGTAGGCTGTGTTTGGTGTGATGTAAAAGAATCTTGGGATGCCAGTTTACATGCAGAACGAAGTATAGAAAAAATTATTCATGATGCTGGTTTACATCCAGGAAGGTTGGCAGTAGTAACTGGAGGTGAACCTTTAATGTATAATTTAGAAAAATTAACAAATGCCCTTCAAATTAAAGGTTTTAAAACCAATATTGAAACCTCGGGGGCTTATCCCTTATCGGGAAACTGGGATTGGATTTGTTTTTCTCCTAAAAAATTTAAAGCGGCTTTGCCCGAATTTTATGACGCCTCGCATGAGCTAAAAGTAATCATATTTAACAAGTCAGACTTTATGTTTGCTGAAAAATATGCTGAATTAGTAAACAAAAACTGTATTTTGTATCTTCAACCCGAATGGGACAAACAAGAAGAAATGTTGCCTCTGATTATTGAATATGTAAAACAAAACCCAAAATGGCGTGTAAGTTTACAAACTCATAAATTTTTGAATATTCCATAAATTCCTTATATTTTTTGATCAAATATAAATTCAATTTTTTCCATAAGCTGCTTTAAATGAACTAGCTCTGTGGTTGGATTCATTAAAGAAACTCTTAGATAAACCTTCTCTTTTATTAATGTTTGTACAATATAAAACTCACCATCTTCTAATAACAATCTTCTAATCTTTGAATTTGTTTCATTAATTGAAAGACCATTTTTACTAATTTTTAATCTAAAACAAACGATGTTTGATTGTGGGGATATGGCTATTTCAAAATTAGAATTTTCAGTTATTAATGTTTCAAAATCCCGAGCCAAGTCGTATAAATAATTTATATTTTCTTCAAAAATCGCTGTTCCATAGGATTTTATGATCGTATAAACTTTAACCGACATCATAAGTTTGGTGCATTCAAAGGTTCGTTTTCCTGAATTATACCACTCTATAGATTGGGCATTGTCCCATAGATATTGAGCTTTTTGCTGAAAAGTTGAGTACGTATCCGCACCATTTTTATATATTAGAGAAGTGGTAATGGCTGGAGTTAAAAGCATTTTATGCCAATCTATAGCCACAGAATCACTTTTTTCTATGCCATCAACTAAAAATTTATATTTATCTGAAAAAACTACCGCTCCGCCATGTGCACCATCTACATGGAACCATATATTGTTTTTTTTCGCAAAATCACCGATTACATTTAAATTATCGTAGCTGCCTGTTGATGTAGAACAAGCACTCCCGATTATTGCAAAAACATGAATATCAGCCAACTTTGCATTATCAAAATGACGCTGAAGTTCATCTGTTTTTAATTGAAATAAATCGTTTACAGGAACTTTTATTATTCCTTCAGTGCCAAGCCCCATTATCCTAGCTGCTCGGTCTATGCAATAATGAGCTTCTTCTGAAACCATTACTGCCATTTTTTTTGTAGTTCCTTTTTCCCAAACCTCAGAATATTTAGCTCTGGCGGTAAGTAAAGCTGTAAGGTTTGCTAATGTTCCTCCAGAAGTTAAAAAGCCATCAGCATTTTCATCAAAGCCAATCTTTGTTGCTAAATATTTAGAGATAACTTTTTCTAATGGATTATTTACCAGGCCCATTTCGTAAACTGCTCCACCATTATTCAAAACTGAAGTTAAAACTCCAGAAAGTGCAGCAATAGGGGAAGGAGCAGAAACCTGGTGCCCCATGTATTTCGGATGATGCAAATGGTTTGACCTCTCAATAGTTGTTTTAAAAAAAGAAATCGGATCAATTTCATTTTTTTCGAAGTCATTTTCCCAAAAGCTAAAAGCTTCATCAGGTTCTTGAAAAGGTATAACCTTGCCAATGGTATTTTTTTCAATGGCCTCTAAATAATCACCCAATAAATCAATTAATGTATGACCAGTTTCTCGAAAAGCCTTGGAGCTATACAATTCTTTTAACTTACTCAAT
>JANNWE010000601.1:0-1678 GCA_031414675.1 Cytophagaceae bacterium | reverse complement strand
TGACCTTTCTGAAGAGCCAATCGAAGAAAACATTGAGATTTGTGCCAAATACCTTACAAGAATGGCAAAAATGGGAATGACCTTGGAGATAGAGTTAGGTGTAACAGGAGGAGAAGAAGATGGAGTGGATAATTCAGATGTGGATAGTTCAAAACTTTATACCCAGCCTTCCGAAGTTGCATATGCATATGAAGAATTATTGAAAATTTCTCCAAACTTTACGATTGCTGCCGCATTTGGAAATGTGCATGGGGTTTACAAGCCAGGCAATGTATCTTTACAACCCATAATTTTAAAGAATTCTCAAGATTATATCAAAGAAAAATATAAGACTGGAGATATGCCAGTAAATTTTGTGTTTCATGGCGGCTCAGGCTCAAGTAGGGCTGAAATACGCGAAGCTATTGCATATGGAGCAATAAAAATGAATATCGACACAGATATGCAATGGAGTACTTGGGAAGGTATTTTGAAATATTATAAGTCGAAAGAAGGATATTTACAATCACAATTGGGTAGTCCTGATGGCCCAGATTCGCCAAATAAGAAATACTATGATCCAAGAGTTTGGCTTAGAAAAGGAGAAGAATCTATGATAGAAAGACTAAAAGGAGCATTTGAAGATTTAGATTGTATCAATCGTTGCAAAGGCTTGGTTTAACAAATAAGTTTTTACCTTTCTTGATAGTAATAATATTACTGTTAAATCCCGATAAATTTGGATCTTCATTTTATCGGGATTTGTTTTTTCCCCCATGCCATTAATAATTTATCAACCCTTCTATTTTGGCATATTGTAAAAGCATAATTGTTTTTGCGTCTTTTATTTCTCCAGTTTTTATCATTTGTAAAGCAACATTAAAATCTAGTTCTAATACCTCTATATCTTCTTCCTCTTCCACTCCACCACCAGATGAAATTTGTTGATTTTTTTGATAGGAAGCTACAAAAAAGTATAAAATTTCAGTCACCGAACCAGGAGACATATAAACTTCAAATATCTTTTTTACCTCATTTAATTGAAAACCTGTTTCTTCTTGGGTTTCTTTTTTTATACAATCTTCTGCATTGTCTTCGTCTAACAAACCTGCACATGCTTCTATCAACATTCCATCTTTATTTCCATTTAAATAGGTGGGCATTCTAAACTGCCTGGTTAAAATAACCGTTTTCAAATCACTATTATATAAAAGAATTACAGCTCCATTCCCTCGGTCATAGGCCTCTCTATTTTGTTTAATATATGTACCATCTTTTTGAAGATAATCAAAAGTAATTTTTCTTAAAATATACCAATTATCAGAAAGAATTTCGGTTGAAATATTTTTAACTTTTAAGTTCATTTTGATTATTTTTGATTGAAATTGATTATTTTTGACCAAAAATAATAGTATACTATGAATTTCCAAGCTAGAAAGCTAAAAATAATTTCAATGTTAGAAAAAGAAGAGCTTTTGGATGTGAAAATATTGGCCAAAAAACTTCATATTTCTGAAATTACTATCCGAAGAGATTTAAATGTCTTAGCTAAAGATGGATTATTAATACGGACACATGGCGGTGCAATGATACCAAAACTAGCCCATTTACCAGTTAGTTTTACTCAAAAAGCGGCTAAAAATTCGTATAACAAAGACGTGATTTGCCGAAAAGCTGCCTCCCTTATTAAAGAAGGAGA
>JANNWE010000600.1:0-5714 GCA_031414675.1 Cytophagaceae bacterium | reverse complement strand
GAAAATTTTGAGAATTACCAAAAAATAATTTTTGAAATTAAACAATACATGCTTTAAAAAGAAAGATGGATTAGCAGTGATAAGTTGGATGTCAGAGTTTACTTTTCCATATATTTTATCAAAAACTTGAAACTCTTCATCATAGTCAAAACTTTTGCCCGTCCACACTTGATAGTTGTCAAAAAAATGTTGAATAAAAGCTACTTTTAGTTTTCCTGGCTCGTTTATTCCTCCACCGATAAAATAAAAAATTGCAACAAATACACCAAAAGCACTTAATACTATTATTTTGTTATTTAATGTAATCCCTTTACTTTTAGTAGTTTGGAAAACAAAAATTATAGTAGCGATTAGGAAAAACCAATAGAACTCGGGGCGGCTCACATAGTTGCATAACAATAAGCCTACCGAGATAATACCCCAATTTGCATATAAAGGTCTTTTGTTTGCAATCAAGCCTAAAAAGAATAAACCGAAAATTAGGTTTAAGATAGTGATTCTAGGCTGAAGGCTTACTTGAAAATCAGAAAACAAAAAACAAGCTGCTATAAAATATGAAGCCCAAAAGCTGCCAGAATATTTTTTCAAATACCATAGCAATGCCAAAAACATAGTTATTGACAATAAAAAGAAATAACTATAGGCTAAATTAATTGTGTTAGAAACAAAAAAAGATAGTATGTAAATGCCCATAGGATACAATAAATTTCCAAATTCTAAATATGGCAGTTTAAAAAGTAACCCTGTTTGAAAATAAACGTCTTCGTCAGAAGGAAACAAATCGAACTTTCCAAAAGAAAATAAAAAATAAAATAGTATGGAAAGCACCACCACAAATAGTTGAAAAATTCGATTTTGAGAAAGCCCAATAAATTTTGATAACATACTTTTTTATTTTAAAAGCCTTTTGGTTTTGTTTCCAAAGTAAAAACAACACAAATATCGCAACAAAATTATTGAATGAAAACCATTAATATTTTGATTGGGCCTTGAATTAAAAAATATAGACTAAAGACGTAAAATAAATACTAGGTTTTAAAACCGATATTGTATGCTAGATTTAAATATCTCTATCTAGAAAAACATGAAATTTTGGAAATTAAAAATCAAGAGTTCTGATTTTAATCGTATTTTTGATTTGCCAATTTAGCAAATCTAATATTCAATACTACGCATTTTTTTCTCAGACTATTTTGGTCATTACAGTAATAAACTATGGGAAGTAATTTTATTGTTCAAAATCGATAATTTAACTTAACCCTTAATTTTGGGCTTAATTATTAGTCGCAAAGATTGGTCATAGGTAATGTAATTCCAAAGCCAGTTGATGAAAATTAAAATTTTGTTTTTTACTCCCAAAATAGACATCAAATGAACGAACATCCAAACATACCAAGCAAAAATGCCTTGAAACTTCCAAAAGGGCAAATCAACTACTGCCAAATGCCTACCAATAGTGGCCATTGAGCCTAAGTCTTTATATTTAAAAGCCGAGGGGTTTTTATTATTTATAATTTTAGAGAAATTTTTTGCCAATAGCTTGCCCTGTTGGATAGCAGGTTGTGCCATTTGGGGATGCCCATTTGGAAATTCAATATCTGAAATCATATACGCCAAATCGCCCAAAGCAAAAATATTTTGAAAGCCTTCTACTTGATTAAACTCATTCACTTTTATTCTTCCTCCTCTAGCAAAAATTTCAGGAGGAAAACCCAAAATGGTATTCGGTTTTACCCCAGCCGCCCAAACCACATTATTTGTTCTTATTTTTTCATTGGCATTAGTATAGGCATATTCCCCATCAAAATCTAATATTTTTTCTCCGTTTCTGACAATAACACCTAATTTTTCTAAATATTCCTTTCCTTTCGATGATGCTTCATCAGACATTACCTCTAAAACTTCTTTTGAAGATTCGAAAAGATATATTTTCATTAAATCAAAGTCTAATTCAGGGTAGTCTTTAGGCAGAATTATTTTCTTCATTTCGGCCAAAGTACCCGACACTTCCACGCCAGTTGGCCCACCACCCACCACTACCATATTCATTAATCCTTCTCTTTCCAATGGGTCCAATGTAGTTAAAGCATCTTCCAAATTTTGTAGAACTCGATTTCTTAAAAAAATGGCTTCAGAAACTGATTTCATTGGAATAGCTTTGTCAATCATACTTTGCATTCCATAAAAATTGGTATCAGTACCCATACCCAGTACTAAATAATCAAAAGATATTTCACCTAAATCAGTTAAAATCGATTGTTTTGTGGTATCCACAGCATTGACTTTTGTGACTCGGATATGAACATTGGAGGTTTGCTGAAATATTTTTCTAAGTGGGAAGGAAATAGAGCTTGGTTCTAAACCTGCCATTGCCACCTGATAAAATAGTGGCTGAAATTGGTGATAATTATTTTTATCAATTAAGACAATTTGAAAGTCTTGCTTAGCGAGTTTTTGGGCAAATACAAGACCACCAAAGCCTGCACCCACAATGACAACTCTCTTCTGGATGGTTTCTGGAATATTTGGACTCATAGTTTACTTAAATATTGAATACTTTTTTTAGCTTGAAGAATTTCCATTATTTTAATTGAAACTCATATTTTTTGAGAACACTAATATGAGCAAAATTAGTTTTTTTTGATGACATTAAATTGATTGTTATTTTAATTAAATCCTAGAATAAATTTTACAAAAAAAATGAATTTGGTAATTTTTCAAAACTAATTTTTTATTACATTTACTTAATTAGCTTAAATTTTTTGCCAAAATCTTTCCTTTTTAAATAGTTATATTCTATTGCATTTCTTCAAAAAATAATAGTATTATTGTGTAAATTTATGATTATGTAAAATGTTAAATCTTTCTATACTTCTAGAACAAAGTGCCAAAAGGCTCCCGAATCAAAAAGCCATTACATTTGGTGAAACTACCTTAAGTTATAGTCAATTAAATGGGGCTGCTAATCAGGTTGCCAATGGTTTATTTAAACTAGGAATAAAAAAAGGCGATAAAGTAGCCTTAAGTTGTTTCAATTTGCCCTATTTCCCCATACTATACTTTGGAATTTTGAAAGTTGGAGCAGCCGTTGTTCCTATGAGTGTATTGTTGAAAGAAGATGAAATTCAATATCATTTAACTGATAGTGAGGCAAAAGCATATTTTTGTTTTGTTGGATCTCCTGAATTACCTATGGCAAAAATGGGTTTTGCGGGTTTTAATCAAACTTCCTCTTGCCAACATTTTTTTGTAATCACACCTAGTCCAACTGATGCGCCATTATTTGAAGGTATAGGCACTTTAGGAAGTTTAATGTCTGGACAATCAGCTGTTTTTGAGTCGACTGCTACTTCTGCAGAAGATACTGCTGTGATAATTTATACATCAGGGACTACTGGCAAGCCGAAAGGAGCTGAGCTAACCCATTTAAATTTGTTTTCAAATGCAAATCTTTGTGCTGATTTGTTTAATTATTCTCATGACGATACTTCGTTGATCGTTTTGCCTTTGTTCCATATTTTTGCTATGACTTGCATGATGAACGCCGCTTTTTATAAAGGTGTACACTGTGTATTACTTCCTAAATTTGATGCCGAACAAGTTTTTGGGTTAATGCAAAAACACAAAGTAACCGTGTTTGGAGGAGTTCCAACCATGTATTGGGGATTGTTGAATTATAAAGAGGATGTAAATAAATTTGATTTCAAAAGCATAGCCAATAATCTAAGAATGGCAGTATCTGGAGGCGCCTCTTTGCCAGTTCAAGTATTAGAGGATTTTAAAAAACGTTTTGATGTAGATATTATTGAAGGTTATGGAATGTCAGAGGGCTCTCCTGTGGTTACTTTCAATCAAATAGCCATTGGTTGCAAGCCTGGCTCAATTGGTACACCAGTTTGGGGTGTTGACGTAAAATTGGTGGATACAGACGGAAACGAAGTGCCCGTTGGAGAAAAAGGAGAATTGATTTATAGAGGACCAAATGTAATGAAAGGATATTTTAATAAACCAATTGCAAATGAAGAAACCCTTAGAAATGGTTGGTTGTATTCTGGGGACGTTGCCATAAAAGATACCGACGGATTCTATTTTATTGTGGATAGAACAAAGGATATGATCATTAGAGGAGGTTTTAATGTATATCCTAGAGAAATTGAAGAAGTAATTATGCAACACGAAGCGGTGTCGCTAGTAGCAGTTATTGGTATTCCTGACAATCAATTTGGAGAAGAGATAAAAGCTTGTGTAGTTTTAAAAGAGAATTATTCTGTTTCTGAAAATGAATTAATGGGATGGACAAAAAGTAAAATTGCAGCTTATAAATATCCCCGTGTTATTGAATTCCTAAAAGCATTGCCAATGAGTGCTACTGGAAAAATCTTAAAAAAGGAATTGAGAAAATAAATATTTTACCAAACTTTGATGCCAGCTTGTTCCAGACCTAGTTTTGTAGCAACATCAATGTTATTGTCGGTAATTAAGTTTTTTACTATGTGGATTGGGGCGAATGAAAAATATCTATCTATTCCAATTTTTGTGCTATCACCTAAAAAATAGGTTTCATTTGAGTTCTCATTTATTGCCAAACAAGTTTCTGCTTCTTTTTCAGATGAAGCACTTAAGCCATTTTTTACTGAAATACCGTCTATTCCAACAAATGCCTTTGTGGCTCTATATCTATTTATATGTTCAACTGCTATTTTTCCATGAGCTGCTTGCCGTTCAAAATCAATTTCTCCCCCAATAAAGTTTATACTAACCTCTGAATTTAATAGTTCATTTAAAATGGGCAAGGAATTAGTTAAAACTTTAATTTTTAAGTTTTTAATGAGTGGACAAATTCTAAAAACGGTACTTCCGCAATCTAAGAATATAACATCTCCTTCTTTAATAAGGGAGGCAGCTTTTCGGCAAATCACGTCTTTGTTATACGAATTTTTAGCCGCTTTTTGAGTAAAACTAACTGGTAAATGGGCTAGTTTTGGTATCATTGCACCACCATGTGTCCGTATTATTAATCCATCTTTAGCCAAGATATTTAAATCTCTTCTTATCGTAATTTCTGAAATATTGAGTTTTTTTGCCAGTTTTTTCACATCCAACAGCTCTTCTTTTTCTAACATTGAAATTATTTTTAGCTTTCTAGCTTGGAAATTCATAGTATACTATTATTTTTGGTCAAAAATAATCAATTTCAATCAAAAATAATCAAAATGAATTTAAAAGTTAAAAATATTTCAACCGAAATTCTTTCAGATAATTGGTATGTTTTAAGAAAAATCACTTTTGATTATCTTCAAAAAGATGGTACATATATTAAGCAAAATAGAGAAGCATATGACCGGGGTAATGGAGCAGTAATTCTTTTATATAATACTGATTTGAAAACGGTTATTTTAACCAGGCAGTTTAGAATGCCCACATACTTAAATGGGAATGAAGATGGAATGCTGATAGAAGCTTGTGCAGGTTTGTTAGACGAAGACAATGCGGAAGATTGCATAAAAAAAGAAACCCAAGAAGAAACAGGTTATCAATTAAATGAGGTAAAAAAGATATTTGAAGTTTATATGTCTCCTGGTTCGGTGACTGAAATTTTATACTTTTTTGTAGCTTCATATCAAAAAAATCAACAAATTTCATCGGGTGGTGGGGTGGAAGAGGAAGAAGATATAGAGGTATTAGAACTAGATTTTAATGTTGCTTTACAAATG
>JANNWE010000599.1:0-4466 GCA_031414675.1 Cytophagaceae bacterium | reverse complement strand
CAATCTATAAGCATTTATCGAAATGTCCACCCAGCCCTTTGGGCCTTTAACCTTGTAAAAATAGGAAGAAATTTTAAAGGCTCAAAATGCGACCAGGGTAATGGTGGACCTTATGTCGAACGGATAGAAAAAAGTAGATAGGAAATTGATTTGGAGGTTAGGATTAAATCCACAAAGTAAAAAATAATTTTGAAAACGCAGTAATACAATTATTTCAGAGATAAAATACATCTTAGTCCACTTCTCTATTTGGTAATTTTTTAAGCATTTTAAATTTGAAAAACATATTGCATGGAAATCCTTAAGGAATTTCTCAACTTTGTGTTTTAATTCGCATTTTGCTCTATGGATATTATTCGTCTTTTGTCAGATTCAATCGCTAACCAAATTGCTGCCGGCGAAGTGGTGCAAAGACCCGCTTCGGTAGTGAAAGAATTATTAGAGAATGCCATTGATGCAGATGCGAAAAACATTCAGCTTATTGTAAAAGAGGCCGGAAAATTACTTATTCAGGTTATTGATGATGGCACTGGAATGTCTCACACCGATGCTAGAATGAGTTTTGAACGACATGCAACTTCTAAAATTCGAGAATCTGCTGATCTTTTTGCTATAAAAACCATGGGTTTTAGAGGAGAGGCATTAGCCTCTATTGCCGCAGTAGCACAGGTAGAACTTAAATCTCGTAGAAACGAGGATGAATTGGGTACTTTTATAAGAATTGAAGGATCCGAAATAAAAGAACAAGAGTTTATTCAGAATCCCAAAGGGACCAATCTCTTGATAAAAAATCTTTTTTTCAATGTGCCAGCAAGAAGAAACTTTCTGAAAAATAACCCCGTAGAAATGAAGCATATTTTGGAAGAATTCCAAAGGATTGCTTTAGCTCATCCTTCTTTGAGTTTTTCTTTGTACCACAATGATGTAGAAATATATGCCCTCTCCTCCTCTAAACTAAGCAAAAGGATAGTGGATGTTTTGGATAAAAGCTATAGAGAACAATTGGCAGAATGCAATGCCGATACTCCAATGGTGAAAATTAATGGTTACGTCGGTAAACCGCAAGCCGCCAGTAAACGAAGAGGTGACCAGTTTTTCTTTGTCAACAAGAGGTTTATTAAAAGTCCTTATTTAAATCATGCCGTTTCAAGTGCTTTTGAAGCCACCATAGCGCAAGGCACACACCCTTTTTATGTTTTATTTATTGAAATTGATCCGAGCCACATCGACATTAATATTCATCCCACAAAAACCGAAATAAAATTTGACGACGAAAAAGCAATTTATGCCATTTTACGTTCTGCGGTAAAGCAGGCAATTGGGGTTTACAATGTAACGCCCTCTATTGATTTTGAATCGGATATTAATTTTGGAAATTTAACAAGGCCTATGCCAAGTTTTAGGCCAGAACCCAACAGTTCTGCTTCTTCTATACGAAATTTTGAAAAGCAGGATTTTTATAAGCCTGATTTCAACGAGAAAAATAATGTTAGCCATTGGCAAAAACTTTTCGAAGGAGCAAAAAATACAAACCTTTCCACCTTTCATGAAGAAAATGAAAATACATTAACTTTTGGCTCCAAAGTAAACGAAATTACTAATTTTGGAATAGAACACGCGGAAGTTAGTGAACTAATTGTTATGCAAATACACCACAAATATATACTTGCACAAGTAAAAAGTGGGATGATGATAATTGATCAACAAAATGCTTTTGAACGAATTTATTACGAAAAATATTTAAAAGAAATAAACGCAAAACCAGGAATATCTCAACAATTATTATTTCCAAAGCCAGTTACACTTTCCGCCATAGATTATGAAGTAAGTTTTGAAATAATTGATATGATTCGGAATTTGGGATTTAACGTAGAAGAGTTTGGTCAAAACACGTATTTAATAAATGGCATTCCCCCTCAATTTATGGAGGAAGACGAAAGCCAAGTTTTTAAATCAATTATTGAGCAATATCGAATCAACGAAAATAATCAAAGACACGATAAAAAAGAGATTTTAGCAAAGACTTTGGCAAAAAGAAATGCCACTACTATGGCTAGAAGCCTATCTAAAACAGAGATATCTGGATTAATAAATCAACTTTTTAACACGGCAATGCCTGCTATTAATCCAGATGGAAAACAAACAATGCGTATACTAAATCTAAATGATTTGGCTGAATTGATTATGAACTAGCTTAAAAAAGAACTCCTTACTACTACTTTTATATTAGTAAAACTACTTTTTTTGGATTAAAACCAGTTTAAATTTTATTGAAATTAGGAGAATAATGAAACCTAATATACATTAACTTTGTAATTTATCTGAAAATAAATTTAATTTAGGACTTAACTCCTATATTCACAAAAAAAAACTACTAATGTTTGATAGAATTACGCCAGTTGTTAAAAATCTTTTAATTGCCAATATTGCGATACACCTGTTGGTGCAGGTGTTATCTAGTCAGATGATTTTTCAGAATTTTGCTTTTTTTAATCCATTTTTACCTAATACAGACGAATTTTTAAATCCTAATTTTAAGCCTTGGCAGCCAATAACCTATATGTTTTTACATGGTGGAATTGGCCATTTGTTTAGTAATATGTTCGGTTTATTTATTTTTGGATCTGCTTTAGAATCCTATATGGGCTCCAAAAGATTTTTTATTTACTATCTACTCACCGGAATTGGTGCTTCCTTATTAAACTCAGGAGTTAATTTCTTTGAAATGAGTACTTTAGTTCCCGACTCAGAATTGTTTTGGCAACAGGCCGTAACTCCCATGGTGGGTGCTTCTGGAGCTATTTTTGGAATTTTGATAGGTTTTGGATTTTTATTTCCAAATGTAGAAATGATGCTCTTGTTTTTTCCATTCCCTATAAAGGCGAAATATTTTGTAACAATGTATGGTTTATACGAGTTATTTCAGGGTACAGCAGGCTTAGAATCAGGCGTCGCTCATTTTGCCCACATTGGTGGTTTAATTTCTGGATTTATTCTTCTAAAGTTTTTTGGTTTCAGTAAACGTTTTTATTGAAATTTTCGTATTATATTTGTTAAAAGGTTTGTGAATGAGAGGAATTATTAATGACATATTAAATGCCTTTAGGAAAAACAATAATCAGGTAATTCAACTGATATTGATAGGCGTTTTTTTGTTCTTTATTAAGCTTTTTCTGCAATTTGCTACCAATCTATTTTCCAATCCAGCTGTATATCAAAATTTCATTCAGCAAAACCTAGTATTAAGTACAAATTTAAAGACTTTACTTACTCATCCTTGGACTTTTATTACTTTTCCTTTTACAAATTCTGGCTTTTTGGATTTGCTGTTTAACAGCTTGGCTATATTTTGGTTTGGCAATTTGCTCACTGATTTTTTAGGAGGAAGGAAAACATTTATAGTTTATTTTTTAGGAGCAATATTTTCTTCTTTTTTTTATTTTTTAGTTCATTTTTCACTTGCTTCCATTTCTAAAAATGTTGTTATGCCCAGTTATTTGTATGGAAGTAACACGGGAGTTTACGCAATATTATTCGCAGCGGTGGCACTTTTACCAGATTATGAGTTAAGTTTTTTTAGAATATTTATTAAATTAAAATATTTAGCCTTAGCGTTTTTGTTAATATCATTCTTAAATCCAAACACTGGAGTCTTAAATCTTGGAGGTGCTATTTTTGGATATTTGCACGTGAAATTTTTAAGAACAGGCTGGAATATTATATCTCCTTTCGAGCAGGCGGTAGACTGGTTTATTAAACTTGGCAAACCTAAGAGTAAAATGCCCTTTAAAAGTTTTAGCAAAACCCCGGTGGGTGATTTTCAAAGAAAACAACAATTAGTAGAGGCAGGATATAGCCCAAATCAAGAAGAAATTGACTATTTGTTAGATAAAATCAGCAACAATGGATACGAAAGTCTTTCAAAAGATGAAAAACATAGATTATTCATTGCTAGTCAGAAAAAAGATTAATCCATTTTTATTTAATTACAAGGATGGATATTTTGAATCCTAAATATTTTATTGAAATATTAAACAATAAAATACACATTGAGGTTTTTTGTAGACAATAATTAAGAAGAATGTTAGTAACTCAAGGAGAGCTTTTAAAAGATATACAATCACCTGCAGATTTGCGAAAGCTTAATAAGCAGCAATTGCACCAAGTTTGTCAAGAATTAAGGCAATATATTATAGATATGGTTTCGGTAAATGGAGGCCATTTTGGAGCTAGCTTGGGTGTTGTTGAGCTTACTGTCGCTCTCCATTATGTCTTTAATACACCAGATGACCAATTGGTTTGGGACGTTGGACATCAGGCCTATGGACACAAAATATTAACTGGCAGAAAAGATTCTTTTTATTCTAATAGAATTTATGGGGGTATTTCTGGTTTTCCCAAACGCAAAGAAAGCGAATATGATTCCTTTGGCGTAGGTCATTCTTCCACTTCAATTTCTGCGGCAT
>JANNWE010000598.1:0-3191 GCA_031414675.1 Cytophagaceae bacterium | reverse complement strand
AAACCTCCTAAATGGTATTTTTCAATTTGTTCCTCTATTTTTCGATATTCTGCTTCATTTCTATTCGAAAATGTGCTAATCATGAAAAGTTGACCTATTTTCTGGTCGAGGTTCATGGTAGCCATTGTACTGTCTACCCATGCAGCTTGTTTTAATTGATAACTAGAAAATTTATTGTGTCTTTCAAGAGAAAAAATTTCCTTACTTTCTTGTCTAAGCTGTTGGTTTTCAGTAAAAAAAATTGCAAAACAAACCACAAGAAAAGTGGAATTGAAAAATAAAGATTGTATGTTATTATTTGATAAAGGCATAAAACTTTTTTACTAATTTAAATTAGTAGGACTACAAAAGGCAATCAATGATTTGAATTTTTAACTTCAGGAATAGAACAAAAATAAGGACAAAGTGAATAAGATTTATTCAGAGGTGACTTTATTCTTTTAAAATTCGATAATAAATCTTTTAAAGAATCATTTTTTCCGACTATGATTAATAAATCGTACCTTTGCACCCAATTTGAAGAAATTATTCAAATTTGATTAATTAAAAATTATGCTGACAGTATCGAATCTTTCGCTTCAGTTTGGAAAGCGAGTACTTTTTGAAGATGTAAATTTAAAGTTTGTTCCGGGTAATGTATATGGTTTAATTGGTGCAAATGGTGCTGGAAAGACTACGTTTGTTAAAATATTGTCTGGAGAAATTGACAGAACTTCTGGTTCCATCTCACTTGATCCAGGCGAGAGAATGTCGGTGTTAAAGCAAAATCAAAATGCATTTGATGATTTCTCTGTATTAGACACTGTTTTGAGAGGTAATGAGCGTCTTTATGAAGTTATGCTGGAAAAAGATGCTATTTATTTAAAGCCAGACTTTTCGGAGGAAGACGGAAATAGAGCAGCGGAACTGGAAGGAGAATTTGCTGAAATGAATGGTTGGGAGGCCGAATCGGATGCAGGTTCCTTGCTTTCTGGATTGGGTGTAACCGAAGATTTACATCAGTCGCTAATGAAAGATATAAATCCTACCGAAAAAGTAAAGGTTTTGTTGGCTCAAGCACTTTTTGGGAATCCAGATGTGCTTTTGCTCGATGAGCCTACCAACAACTTGGACATTGAATCAATTTTGTGGCTAGAAAATTTCTTAATGAATTTTAAGAATACGGTTATTGTGGTTTCTCACGATAGGCACTTTCTCGACAATGTATGTACGTATATTGCAGATTTAGATTTCAAAAAAATATCGCTATATGGAGGAAATTACTCTTTTTGGTATGAATCTAGTCAACTAGCTGCAAGACAAAAGGCAGATCAAAATAAGAAAGCCGAAGAAAAAAAGAAGGAATTAGAGGATTTTATCCGTCGTTTTTCTGCTAATGTTGCCAAGTCTAAACAAGCTACTGCTCGTCAGAAAATGATTGAGAAACTGGATATTACGGCTATTCAGCCTTCTTCGAGACGTTATCCGTTTATTGGGTTTAAACCTGAAAGAGAAGTGGGCGACCAAATATTGATGGTAGAGCACTTGAGTTTAAAATCAGAAGATGGAGGTTATATATTTAAAGATGTGAGCTTTCAGGTAGCCAAAAAGGACAAAATAGCGTTTTTAAGTAAAGACGGTTTAGCTGTGAATGCATTTTTTGATGTCTTGATGGGTAAAAAACAAGCGTCTTCAGGTTCATTTAAATGGGGAGTGACCATTACCAAAGATTATTTGCCTAATGATAACTCTGAATATTTTAGTGATTCCAGCATGATTTTGGTGGATTGGTTAAGGCAATATTCCACCGAAAAAGACGAGTCATTTATTAGAGGGTTTTTAGGAAGAATGCTTTTTTCGGGAGAAGAGGCCTTGAAAAAAAGTGCAGTGCTTTCTGGAGGAGAAAAACAAAGATGTATGTTCTCAAAAATGATGCTTTCAAACTCCAATGTATTGCTTTTTGACGAGCCTACCAACCACCTAGACTTGGAGTCTATTCAGGCATTAAACAAAGGTATGGAAGACTTCGACAGCAATATCTTATTCTCCTGCCACGATCACCAACTTACCAATTCAGTAGCCAACCGCATAGTAGAAATAGGCTCAAAAGGTTGTTTGGATAAACTAATGACTTTTGATGAGTATTTGACAGACGAGAAAGTGAAAGAGCAGAGGAAAGAGATATATTGAGTTTTTCTTTACATTTTTTTTTTAACCTACGTGAAATTAAGATTGGATATTGGAAGAATCCTGCTGAGTAATTGGCAGGATTTTTTTTGAAAATTACATTTATCTTCGCAGATATTTAATAATATTCCAACCATTTGAGAAAAGAATAAATGTAAAAATTACAATTTCAAAAAAATCATTTTTTTCGAAATATAAATTTATAAAAATCAAGAGAAGTGCAAAAGCAGATATGATTAAACTTTTAATAACTAACGATTTGGCCCATCTTTTTTCAATTTCTACAATTATTAAATTCACATCTTCTCTCGTCAAATTTTTGTTTAACTCAAATTCGATTTGATACAGTTTTTTTCCTTCTTTTAAGGAATTAATTCCATTTTTAACGTTTGTTTCAAAGTGTGTCATTTTTTAAATAATATTAAAAACATTCTTTACTCAATCACGAACCAATTGTAAGAGTTGGCAGGTATAGAAATGGATAATTGTATTTCATACTTACGATTTAAAGTATACACCTTAGCTGGTCCATCTTTTTCTTTTACAATAGCTTTTGTACTAAGGCCATTATAGTATAATGATACATTTATGGTTCTAGTGATGGGTTCATTTAAAGGGTTATACACCATTAATAGTCCTTTTTGCTTTAGGTTTGGGTTTACATGAAGCAAGCCATCCCACTCCCTTCCATCTGCACGGCGGAGGTGTATAATATCTGAATTGAGGATTTCTCTATACTTTTTATACCAATTTATTGTTTCCAAAACTGCAAGCCTTGTTTTTTCGGTATCAAATAGTCTTGGACCGCGAAAGCAGGCCTGAACTCCTGCTCCATAATATTGAATCATCAACTGTCTATAGTCTTCTAAATGAGATTCTAAAGGTTCCAAAACTGCTTCGGGGCCTCCACCTTGATATTTTGTGAGGGGAACAAAACCCCAACTCATGGCTCCGGTTTTTGCAATAGTGCCATCATGAATATTTTGACGGTTTAAAATCCTTTGCTGGTCCCTAGGTAATGAAAA
>JANNWE010000597.1:0-4988 GCA_031414675.1 Cytophagaceae bacterium | reverse complement strand
GGTTCTTTGTTAAACTATAACTCCCAATTTGGGTTTGCATTTTATCCTGGAGCAGACCTTACTTTGAAAATTAATAAAGAGACGGTTTTGTATTCATCTATAAATAGATCCTTAAGATTTCCAACGTTTACGGAACTCTATTTAAATACTTCCACAGTAAAAGCCGACCCAAATCTTAAACCGGAGAAAGCGTTAACTTATGAAATTGGATATAAGTATTTTGGCAAAGTAGTAAATTCCAATTATTCTGTTTTTTATAGAAAAACTACGGACGCCATAGATAAAGTTAAAAGATTGAATGTGGCGGTGCCGACCATGGAAAACATCAATGATATAAATATGTTTGGTTTTGAAATGTCCCAGAAGATAGATTTTGCTGCCTTTTTAGATACTAAATTTTTAAAGAGTTTAAATTTTAATTATGCTTTTTTACAAGCAGATAGAAAGGAGGAGGGTTTCCAATCCTTTTATACCCTCAATTATTTAAGGCATAAATTTTCTGCAGGATTGGATATTACGCTATTAAAGAAATTAAACATGGGTATTTGGTACACTTTTAAAAATAGAAAAGGAACATACCAATGGGATGCAGTTTCCCCGGCATTGCAGTACAAACCTATCCACTTAGTAGATGAAAGAGTAAGCTATACATTCAAACATGCTAGAGTTTTTATGGATATCAACAATATTTTTGATATAAAATTTTTTGAGCATGGTTTTGTTGAGTTGCCAGGCCGATGGATTTCTGGGGGTTTTAGTGTAGAATTTTAGTGTTTTTAATTTTTAGGTGGTAATTTTGCAATCGTAAATGAAATAAGAAAGATGATTCAAATTACAAGAAGAGAAACTTTCAATGCAGCTCATCGATTGTTTAATCCAGATTGGACAATAGAAAAAAACTATGAAGTTTTTGGTCCTTGCTCCAGAATCCATGGACATAATTGGGAGCTTTTTATTACTGTAGAAGGAGAAATAAACTCTGAAACTGGTTTTGTAATGGATTTAAAGGTTTTAAGAGATATCATGCGCGAAAATATAATAGAAAAAGTGGATCATTCTTTTTTAAATGAGGATGTTGATTTTTTGAAAGGTATTTTACCTAGTACAGAAAACTTTGCTATCGGCATTTGGAAAATTCTTCAGCCAATTTTATGGAATACCCATGGTGTTATGCTATACAAATTAAAACTAACTGAAACGGAGAATCATTTTGTAGAATATTTCGGAAAATAGCAAAGATGAAATATTTTATAATAGCAGGAGAGAAATCAGGTGACATGCACGGTTCTAATCTTTGTAAATCAATTTTTGAACTTGATTCAGAAGCTGTTATTATGGGTTGGGGAGGAGAATTGATGAGTGCTGTTGGTGTAAAAATTTTAAAAAATTACCACGATTTAGCTTTTATGGGCTTTTGGGAAGTGATTAAGAACTTACCAAAGATAATAGGTTTTCTAAAGGAAGTAAAAGTACAAATATTAGCCTTTAAACCTGATGTTGTTATTTTTGTAGATTATGCTGGATTTAACCTTAGAGTTGCAAAATGGGCAAAGAATTCAGGATTTAAAACCATTTATTACATTGCTCCAAAAGCGTGGGCTTGGCGACCAGATAGGGCAAAAGTTATTAAAAAATATGTCGATAAGCTTTTAGTGATTTTCCCATTTGAAAAAGATTTTTTTGAAAAATATGGTATTGAAACAGCATATGTGGGTAATCCTTTGTTGGATGAAATCATAAATTTTAAGCCAAATGAAGATTTTAGAATTCAGAATGAATTAAATAGCCAACCAATTATTGCTTTATTGCCAGGAAGTAGAAAGCAAGAAATAGAGAAAATGTTAAAAGAGATGTCAAAGCTTACTAATATTCTGCCCCAATATCAATGGGTTATGGCAGGAATTGGGAGTATGGAAAAACATATTTACAAAACCGAAGGTGCAAATTTTAAGCTTATTTTTGATCAGACCTATAATTTGCTTTTTCATTCAAATGCAGCAATAGTAACATCTGGAACAGCAACATTAGAAACCGCCCTTTTTAATGTTCCCCAAGTGGTTGTTTATAGAACAAGCAATTTCTCTTATCAAATTGCCAAAAGATTAATTAACATTTCTTATATTTCTTTAGTAAATTTGGTTTCACAAAAAGGCGTTGTAAAGGAATTGATTCAAGACGAATATAATAGTGAAAACTTGGAAAAAGAGGTATTTAATATTACAAAAAATACTTTTTATAGAGAAAATCAGTTAGAGGAGTATCGAATTTTAAAAGAAAAGATGGGGAAAAAAGGGGCATCTGATTTAGCTGCTCATGAGATTTATAAATTAGCTAAAGTTTAATATGAAAAAAATCATTGTTTTATTACTTTTTGTAAATGTTTTGTATTCTTGTAAAGATAAAGGATCTGAGCCAGAGGCTATAAAATCTACGTTAGAATATCTGTCCGGTACTGGTATAAAAAAATGGATGGTAACTGCCGGAAAAGTTAATTTGAATGGAGCTGAAGTGAACTTATTGTCACAGCCGCCCTGCATTACCGATAATATTTTAGCTTTAAACAAAAATTTTACCTACGAATTATCCGAAGGAGCAACAAATTGTAATCCAGGAAAAGACCCTGATACTATTGTGAAATCTACTTGGAGCATTATTGAAACTCCTAAAAGTATAACTATCGATAAATTTATTTTTTTGGGTTATTCGGTAGATAAGCCTGTATTTACGATTTCAAAAATTGACGATACTGCATTTATAGGCGAAACAAATGTTAAGATTTCAGGTAAAGATTATTTGGCTACCATAACTTTTTCGGCTATAAAGTAATTACTTTTGTATTTATTTAGAATTAATCTATATCAACGAACATATTTTAATTTTAAATTGTTAAAAATTTAGACTCTATTAAAAAGAGATTTAAAATGAGCAAAGATTTAGAATTATTAGAAGAATTAACATCCGCCGATTATAAGTACGGATTTTATACAGATATTGAAGCCGATGAAGCTCCAGCTGGGCTTGATGAAAGCACTGTTAGGTTTATTTCAGCAAAAAAAAATGAACCTGAATGGATGTTGGATTGGAGGTTAAGTGCTTTTAAAGAATGGCAAAAGCTAAGTGAGCCTACTTGGCCAAATGTAAAATATGTAAAACCTGATTTTCAGGCTATCAAATATTATTCTGCTCCAAAGCAAAAAATTACAATTGGTAGTTTAGACGAGATTGATCCAGAGTTAAGAAAAACTTTCGAAAGATTGGGTATTTCATTAAAAGAACAAGAACGTCTTTCAGGTGTTGCCGTTGACGCCGTAATTGATTCAGTATCAATAGCTACCACATTTAGAGAAAAATTAGGAGAATTAGGAATTATCTTTTGTTCTATATCAGAGGCAATTCAAAATCATCCAGACTTAATTAAAAAGTATTTAGGGTCTGTGGTGCCAGTAAAAGATAATTTCTATGCTGCCTTAAATGCCGCTGTATTTTCTGATGGTTCATTTTGTTACATTCCAAAAGGCACTCGTTGTCCAATGGAATTATCAACATATTTTAGAATTAATGCGGCAGGAACTGGGCAATTTGAAAGAACTTTAATTATTGCAGACGAAGGTTCTTATGTTAGCTATTTAGAAGGTTGTACTGCTCCAAGTCGTGACGAAAATCAATTGCATGCTGCTGTAGTAGAAATTTTTACCCACGAAAGTGCAGAAGTAAAATATTCTACAGTCCAAAATTGGTATCCTGGTGATAAAGATGGAAAAGGCGGAGTTTATAATTTCGTAACTAAAAGGGGCTTGTGTTTTGGCGATAATTCAAAAATTTCTTGGACTCAGGTAGAAACTGGATCAGCAATAACTTGGAAGTACCCTTCCGTAGTTTTAAAAGGCGATAATTCAATAGGAGAGTTTTACTCTGTTGCTGTTACTAATAATCATCAGCAAGCAGATACAGGTACAAAAATGATTCATTTAGGGAAAAATACAAAAAGTCGTATTGTTTCTAAGGGTATTTCTGCAGGAAAAAGTCAAAATTCGTATAGAGGGCTTGTGGAAATTTCTAAAAGAGCTGAAAATGCTAGAAACTTTTCGCAGTGCGACTCCATGCTATTAGGTGATAGGTGTGGTGCACATACGTTTCCTTATATCGAATGTCATAATTCTTCGGCTTCTGTAGAACATGAGGCTACAACCTCAAAAATAGGCGAAGATCAATTGTTTTATTGTAATCAAAGGGGAATAAGTTCAGAAGCTGCTGTGGCATTAATTGTAAATGGCTATGCCAAAGAAGTGCTGAATCAGCTTCCCATGGAATTTGCAGTAGAAGCTCAAAAATTATTAGAAATTTCTTTAGAAGGATCAGTAGGATAATTCGTATATTTTATTTAAAAAAGCTGCATTTGGCAGCTTTTTTGTTTTATAGGTATTAAATTAAAAGTTTTGAAAAATTTAATTCTATTTTTTTTATTTTCTTCTTTTTCAATTTTTGCTCAGCAAAACAACCGAATTAAAGTTGCGGTTTTAGGAACTTTTCATTTTGGTGAGTCCAACGATTTGTTTCAAACGAATAATTCAAATTTACTTACTAAAAAAAAACAGAAGGAAATAGATGAGTTGGTTAACCAATTAGCGAAGTTTAATCCAGATAAAATATTTGTTGAAAACACTCCCGATGCACAAAAGTTTTGGGATGGTATTTATGTTGATTATAAAAATGGGAAAATGCCTAAGGATCCAAGCGTGGAACTGAATGAGATTTTCCAAATTGGAATAAAACTAGCTGATAAATTAAAAAATCCGAATGGTGTACTATGTGTAAATTATTTTCATCCGGTAGCTTATTCGGTCGGATTGAATAATGCCAAAACAAAGTTAGATAGCCTTTATACTTTATATGACCATGAAATTCAGAATAGGAAACCCGGGATCCTATATTTTTTAGATCAAAATCCACTTGCAAAAAGCTTTCTCAATAGCTATTTATTAAAAAAT
>JANNWE010000596.1:0-1781 GCA_031414675.1 Cytophagaceae bacterium | reverse complement strand
CATTGGCTAATAACAGACCAATTAGGAGAATCCACTACTGCCGCACATGAATTTGGGCATGCTTTGGGCTTGCCTCACCCTAACGAAATAGATTATAGAAATACGGGAATGCCTCCCATAATGGCCCCTAGAGGTACATTTGTCGATGCCGAATTCCAATGGAATCCTTTAGCGGAAGTTGGAGCTTTTGGAGGTACAATGAGACCTATTTGGAGGAGAGTGAGGGGGTATGAAGTTCAAGAAATTTTCAAAGGAATAGCATTAGAAACCAATGAAGTTATACCAATTGGAGTTCTTAAAAATCAGCTCTTTGATGAAATTGGCAGATCTTCATCAATAATTTTCTAAGCTAAAATTATAGTTTTGTTTCTTTACCTATATCTCGGCTAATTAACAAATCGTTATTAAACAAATAACTAAAAATTATGTCCAACTTTGTAAGTAATAATAAAATTTAAATTTTTTAACTAAAAAAAAAACGAAATGAAAAATAGTATCTTAATTATACTTGTCTTTTTGGCCTCTTGTGTACATTCTTCACCACCAAGTTCAGAAAATAAAACCATTAATTCTGCTAGTCCAGAAGCCGAAGCTAGAGTTTTAACAGACCAAATGAAATCATCTTTGGAATTAGACGAGACTCAATTAGATAAAGTAATGATGATTAATGTAGTAAATCTTAAAATCATAAAGAAACTTAAAGAGGATAACGACGTTTCAAAAATAGATTCAACGAGAGTAAAGTACAAAAGTGAGTTAAAAGAAATATTATCTCTAAGCCAATATGCAAAGTTTTTAACTGAATTTAGCGAATTGTAATTTCTAGGATTTTGTATTAATTAGAGATGCTACGTAAAGGGAAGAGAAATCTTTATTTTGAAAGCATTAGTATTTTTTCTTGCAATAGCTCAATAATCAAACTTTTCTCATTTATAAGTTTGTCTTTTTCAGCCAAAAGGCTCATTAAAATATCTTTATCCCGCATATTTATTACCAAGTTTTGATTGTTTTGAGCATTATCGTGGTTAGAGTTATTAAGCGACCAACCGGTAAGTTCACTCAATATTTCTTCTTTTGATTTTTCTAAGGCTTTTGCTATTTATAGGTATATCCTCCATTTTTAATTTCTGTTTTCCGTTCTTCAGCCTTTTTATACCAGGAATGTTCCATTTCAAGCAATTCTTCCATATATTCCTAAGAGTAGTTGATTTGATTTCTTAATTTGCGAAGATTTTAAGTAAAAGAAATTGATTAAAGTTTTGATTTTTTCAAAAGAGTAGTTAAGTTCGCAATTAACTTTTGTTCTTTATTCTTAAAAACGAAAAAAAAAATCAATATGAAATTAAAATTTTTAAAACTATCTACCCTTGCTTTATTTTCATTTTTTTTATTGAACAGCTTTAGTATGGATGGCTGTTGGTTCGGCTGGTGTGATTCAGGTTCACCAATCATAGTTGATGCTATGGCAGATGATTTGGCTCCAGGCAATGATGGTGGAGCGGATAGTAGTGGAAACAGCGGAATGTGTACAAAATATCAACCACAAACCTTTAAACTTTTTGGAATTTCTTTTGGTAATCGTAATGAAGAAACGCGTGGAAGTTGTCGCGACTTTTATTGATAAAAATAAATGAAATTACTATGGGTCGCTTTTTTTTTGTTTAATTTTTTTAAAATTAAATACCAAAAAAATATTTAAAAAATAGGGTAAAAAAAAAATATTAATTGGGTAACAGTTACGTTTTGTTATGTTTATAAAAAAAAGAAATAATGAGTTGTAT
>JANNWE010000595.1:0-3886 GCA_031414675.1 Cytophagaceae bacterium | reverse complement strand
TTCCTGTGTATTTTGTGGATTAACCGCAATAGTGAAATTTTAAAATCCCTTACTTATTTTTTTTAGCAAAAAAAAACCTACTACAAAGTTTGGATAGACATAATTATTAATTGTTACATTATTATAATTAATAGTTACATTTTTCACAGATTTTTATTTCTTAAATACACATATTATACTTATAGAAAATCCAATGTGTGAATTCTATAAAATTAATCAAAAGTTATGTAAGATATCATTTAATCTAAATTGCAACCTTTGTTATCATTAATAATCTTAAAAGCTTCGGAATTATTGATGAGGTCGAATATTTTTTTGAAATCGTACACTTTTTGAATAAATCTTAAAAAATGAGAAAAAACATTAAAGAAACAATTGGTGATGATGGTGAAGTTCCGAGAAAACATGTCATTAGAAAAATTATATTTATTGTACTTTTAGTTGGTTTTATTTTAATGGCTATTGCCTATTTAGCGGCTCATTTCAGTATGATAAACGCTGAAAAACCATGATACAAGTACTAAAAAAAGGAGTTATCTTAGAAAAGACCAAGTTAGATTTTGAAAATGAAGGCGTACTAAATCCAGCTGTAATTCGCGAAGGTGAGTTTTTGCATATGTTTTACAGAGCTGTAAGAAAAGGAAATTATTCTACCGTAGGCTATTGTAAATTTGAAGGGGCTGCTACGCTATTATTACGTAACAGTAAGCCAATACTAGTTCCAGAATTTGAGTATGAGTTGCATGGGGTGGAGGACCCACGTATTGTTAAGATAGACGAAACCTATTATTTAAGTTATACTGCATTTGACGGCGTAAATGCACTAGGAGCTTTGGCAATTTCAGACGATTTAGTGCACTGGCACAAAAAAGGACTCGTGGTGCCGCTACTAACTTATGTTGAATTTAATCATTTGACATCTAAAAAAGCACCTATTAACGAAAAATATTTGAGGTACAATGAGCATCATGAAGGTATTTTTGAAAAAGAAGGGAAAGAATTACTTCTTTGGGATAAAAATTTAATATTTTTTCCAAGAAAAATTGATGGTAACTTGTTTTTTATGCACCGCATAAAGCCTGATATTCAGATAATTATAGGTGTTGAAAATCTGGAAGACCTTACTCCGGCTTTTTGGAAAAAATATTTTATAAACTTTAATGAAAACATTGTACTTTCTCCTAAATACGAGCACGAAGCCAGTTACTTAGGAGGTGGCTGTCCTCCAATTGAAACCGAAGACGGTTGGCTGGTAATTTACCACGGCGTGCAAGATTCCGTCAATGGCTATGTTTACTCCGCTTGTGCGGCATTGTTAGACTTGCAAAATCCTCAAATAGAAATTGCAAGATTGCCTTACCCGCTTTTCAAGCCGGAGGAAAAATGGGAACTCAAAGGAGAGGTGAATAATGTGTGCTTCCCTACAGGTGCTGCAGTTTTTGGTGACACATTAAATATTTATTATGGTGCAGCAGACGAACGTATCGCCTATGCAACCGTGAGTATTTCAGCTTTATTAGAGGAGTTAAAACTGAATAAAGTTTAAAATTCTTCTCTCTAGCATTTTTTTTAATCAAATTAAATATCATAAAACAATGGTACGTAACAATTTTTTGTTCAATAACAGCTCTTTGGTATATAGACCGTATACAAGCGCCTCCCAAACCCTTACTCCAAATGATATTTTTGGTGATATCACATTAAAAAAGATACCCGAAATTTTGTTTATAGCCTCTTATCCGCCAAGGGAATGTGGAATTGCGACCTATTCGCAAGATTTAATAAAAGCTTTAAAGAATAAGTTTAAAAGTTCTTTCAAAATAAACGTTTGTGCCTTGGAAACCGATACCGAAAAACATAGCTATCACGAATGTGTGAAGTATACATTAAATACCGACCAAGCAGCAGAATTTGAAAGTCTCGCACATCGTATTAATACGAATTCGGCAATAGAAATAATTATGATTCAACATGAATTTGGATTATTTGCTAAAAATGATGCTGCTTTTCAAAGCTTTTTAGATGCCCTATGTAAGCCAATAATCTTGGTTTTTCATACCGTTCTACCCCATCCCGATGCCATTTTTAAGGCCAAGGTGCAACAATTGACAAATGCAGCAGAAGCCATAGTAGTTATGACCAATTCTTCGGCTACAATATTGAAAAACGATTATCAAGTGACCCCTGAAAAAATAACTGTTATTTCTCACGGTACCCACTTGGTGTCTCAATCTGGTAAATTATTATTAAAAGAGAAATATGATTTGGAAGGGAAAAAAGTTCTTTCAACTTTTGGACTTCTAAGTTCAGGCAAAAGTATCGAAACTACCTTGGATGCTCTTCCAGCCATAGTTAAGCGTAATCCAGACGTTATTTTCTTGATTATTGGTAAAACACATCCTTCAGTTGTGAAAAGTGAAGGTGAGCAGTATCGCGAAACGCTCGAAGCTAAAATAAAGGCTCTTAAATTGAGTGATAATGTGCGTTTTGTAAATCAATTTTTACCATTAAAAGACCTTCTAGAATATTTACAGTTAACAGACATTTACCTATTTACTTCTATTGATCCTAATCAAGCAGTAAGTGGCACTTTTTCGTATGCATTGAGTTGTGGTTGTCCAATTTTAAGTACTCCAATTCCACAAGCCTTAGAGTTATTAAATAATAAAGCGGGTAAAATTGTTGATTTTAAAAATGATAAAGAGCTGGCGAAACAAGTAAATATTTTGCTAAAAAACGAAAAAATGCGTGATAAAATGAGCTTAAATGCCTTACATATGATGGCACCTACGGCATGGGAAAACTCCGCAATTGCACACGCAAAGCTTCTTGAAAAAATTTCAGATAAAATCATCTTAGCTTACCGAATACCAGAAATTAACTTAGACCATATTAAAAAACTGACAACCGAGATGGGCATGATTCAGTTTTCAATCATAAATCAGCCAGATATAAATTCTGGTTTTACTTTAGATGATAATGCTCGTGCTTTGGTGGCTTTGTGCCAACATTTTGAATTAAGCCAAGATTTTGAAGATTTAGAAGCTATAACAACTTATCTGAATTTTATAAAATCATGTCAAATACAAGAAGAGGGATATTTCTTGAATTATATTAATGAAACGGGGAACTTTACGGAACAAAATTTTGAAACAAACCTTGCAGACTCCAACGGAAGAGCCATTTGGGCATTAGGTTATTTAATTTCACTTTCTGATATTCTTCCTGAAAAGTTAGTGAATTTAGCCAAAGAAATTATCGGAAATGCATTATTAAATATACACAAAATTCATTCAACTAGAGCAATGGCTTTTGTTATTAAAGGTTTGTATTATAGTAATTTAACTGACCCTTCAGAGCAAAATAGCTATACCATAAAATATTTGGCCAACAGGCTTTTGCAAATGTACAAACATGAATCAAGCTCAGATTGGAATTGGTACGAAAGCTATCTAACCTATGCCAATAGTATTTTACCAGAAGCCATGCTTTGTGCGTATTTGGCTACAGGTGAGCTTATTTATAAAGAAGTTGCCCAATCCACTTTCAATTTTTTGCTAGATAAAATTTTCACGGAAACTAAAATTTCTGTTATCTCTAATAAGACCTGGTTACAAAAGGGTCATAAAAAGGATGTAAATGAAATAGGAGGAGAGCAAGCCATTGATGTGGCTTATTCGATATTGGCATTGAATAAATTTTATAATGCCTTTGGTGATGAAAATTACAAGCAAAAAATGCATTTAGCCTTTACCTGGTTTTTGGGTAATAATCACCTTAACCAGATTGTATATAACCCTTGTACTGGGGGTTGTTATGATGGTTTGGAGGATGTTTATATGAACCTCAATCAAGGGGCGGAGTCGACCGTTAGTTATTTGATGGC
>JANNWE010000594.1:0-1735 GCA_031414675.1 Cytophagaceae bacterium | reverse complement strand
CGATGTTGCTATGGAAATTTGGCTGGAATAGCGAATTTCAACGCTTTAATTCTTTTTATGTTTTTAACATTCTACAAATACTAAAACAGTTTTACTAATAAGTCTAAAATTTTATTGCTTTTTAAGAGTATAAATATAGGTTTTTACTTATTTTTGATTAATTGATTTCGCTTTAATTAAAATTAAATAAATTGCTTTTTTAACTTAATTAAAGTTTTTTACCATTAAACCTAAATGAAAAGAAGACACTTTCTTACCCATTCTTTGGCAACTTCAGCAGTTTTGAATGCTAATGCAAAAAAGATTTTTTCCCCTCAAAAAACTAATTTACAAGTATTTGTGCTGGGAACAAGCTGGGGGTTTGAAGGATCAATAGATACTTTTTGTCAAAAAATAAAAAGTGAAGGTTATGATGGCATTGAAGTGTGGTGGCCCACAAAAGAAAACGACAAAAAAAAGCTTTTTGATGCCTTAAATAAACATCAATTGCAAGTGGGCTTTTTGTGTGCCGGTTCAGATACTAATTTTCAAATTCATGAAAAACAATTCAAGGAAGCTATTCTGGCTGCCGCAGGCAATTCTTATCAAAAGCCTTTATACATCAATTGTCATTCTGGGAAAGATTTTTTTTCCTTTGAACAAAATAGCCAGTTGATTACTTTTACTATTGAACAGGAAGCCAAAACAGGAATTGAAATATTGCATGAAACTCATAGAGGTAGAATGTGTTTCGCTGCCCATATCACTCGCCTTTTTCTAGAAAAACACGAAAAAATGAAACTAACTTTGGATATTTCGCATTGGACAAATGTTCACGAATCTATGCTTGATAACCAAACCGAAACGGTGGATGTTGCTTTAAAAAAGGTTGCCCATATTCATGCTCGAATTGGTCACGAAGAAGGGCCACAAGTAAATGATCCACGAGCGCCTGAATGGAAATATACTTTGGAAAAACATTTAAAATGGTGGGATAAAGCAGTAGAAAATAGGGAAAAATCTGGAGCAAAAAGCATTACATTTTTAACCGAGTTTGGTCCACCTAATTATTTAGCCACCCTGCCATTTACTAATCAACCAGTTGCAAATCAATGGGAAATAAATGTTCATATGTTAAAACTAAATAAAGACCGATATATAAAATGATACTAGAATTCATTGGCCGCTTTCATCCATTATTTGTGCATTTACCTATTGGCTTTCTGGTATTAGCTATTATGTTAAAAACCATTAGTATTAAATGGAAAAACGAAGCCATCAATACTATTATGCCGATGATTCTACTGTTATCTTTTATCCTTTCTATATTTACCTGCATTTCAGGCTATTTGATATTTCAAAGTGGGGGTTATGAAAAAGAATTAGCAGAAAAACATCAATGGGCGGGCATTATTCTAACATTTTTTACTGGACTTTTATATTTTCTTAGACGCTATACATTGGCTCAGCAATTAGGTTGGATATTGGTAACGTTTCTATTAGTAATAACTGGGCATTTAGGCGGGAGCATTACACATGGTGAGGATTACTTGAGCATTAAAGAAAAAACAATTAAAATTAAAAGAAAAGAAATTTCTAATATTCAAGAAGAAAAAGTATTCGATTCAGTCATTCTTCCTATTTTGGAAGAAAAATGTTTTTCATGCCATTCTTCCAAAAAACAAAAAGGAGAACTTAGATTAGATTCAAAACAATTTATTTTAAAAGGGGGAGAACACCCGAATGGAATTATTCC
>JANNWE010000593.1:0-11088 GCA_031414675.1 Cytophagaceae bacterium | reverse complement strand
ATACCAAAAAATAGCCATAAAGTTTAAATGTATACTGCTTTCTTCATCTAAATAAATTATTTTTGTGACAACATTTCAATAATAATAGATTTTATAATGATTCATTTCTTTGGAGGCCAATCTAATGTCGTTTATGCAGTTCAAACTAAGGAACAAATTTCCCTCGAAAACATTAAAAAATTACAATGGCTTTTTAATTGTACCGTAGACCATCCATTTAATATTTTCAATACTAGTAAAGCTGAATTAAGTCAGACTTTTGTTGGCCCGCGTGCTGCGATGGTTACGCCATGGAGCACAAATGCGGTTGAAATTACACAAAATATGGCTATAGAAGGCATCATTAGAATTGAGGAATTTAAAGCGGTTGAAAAAAATTTTAAAGATTTTGATGCTATGCTTTCCAATAGGTTCAATGGTCTAAATCAAAATATATTTAGTATTGATATAAAGCCCGAACCGATTTTAGAAATAAATGATATTGCTCGATACAATACAGAAGAAGGATTGTCATTAAGTGCTGAAGAGGTCCAATATTTAGAGAATTTGGCTGTAAAATTAAAGAGACAACTTACTGATTCAGAAGTTTTTGGGTTTTCTCAAGTTAACTCAGAACATTGTAGGCATAAAATTTTTAACGGAACTTTTGTCATAGATGGCAAGGCAGAAGAAAGCTCGCTTTTTAAACTGATAAAGAAAACCTCTCAAGAAAATCCAAATGATATTGTTTCAGCATACAAAGACAATGTGGCGTTTATAAAAGGGCCAAGTGTAGTGCAATTTGCACCTTTAAGTGCTGATAAGCCAGATTTTTATTCCGAAAAAACGTTTGATTCTGTAATTTCATTAAAGGCCGAAACTCATAATTTTCCCACTACAGTAGAGCCATTTAATGGTGCTGCCACAGGAGCTGGAGGAGAAATTAGAGATAGGCTTGCTGGAGGCCAAGGGTCTTTGCCTTTAGCTGGTACTGCCGTTTATATGACTTCTTATTCTAGATTAGAAGAAAATAGGGTTTGGGAAAGTGGAATGGAAGAAAGACCATGGTTATATCAAACTCCAATGGATATCTTAATAAAAGCATCCAATGGAGCCTCTGATTTTGGTAACAAATTTGGGCAACCCCTTATTGCTGGTTCAGTTTTTACTTTTGAACATGAGGAAAATAAGAGGAAATTAGGGTTCGATAAAGTAATTATGCTGGCAGGTGGAATTGGGTATGGAAAAGAAAGTCAAGCCATAAAACAAAAGCCATCAGTAGGGGATAAGGTTGTTATTTTGGGTGGTGAAAATTACCGAATTGGAATGGGGGGTGCGGCAGTTTCATCAGCCGACACTGGGGCTTTGGGAGCTGGTATCGAGCTAAATGCTGTGCAAAGATCAAATCCTGAAATGCAAAAAAGGGTTGCAAACGCAATCAGAGGATTAGTAGAAAGTGATAACAATCCAATTGTTTCAATTCATGACCATGGAGCTGGGGGTCATTTAAATTGTCTTTCGGAATTAGTAGAAGAGACTGGAGGCCTAATTGATTTAGACAAACTTCCCATAGGCGACCCAACTCTTTCGGCTAAAGAAATAATTGGAAATGAATCTCAAGAGAGAATGGGCCTAGTAATTAGTGAAATTGACATAGCCATTTTAAAAAGAATTGCCGACCGTGAACGTTCCCCAATGTATGAAGTTGGAGATATTACAGGAAGTCATAGATTTACCTTTGCTTCAAAGTCAACTGGACTAAAGCCCATGGATTTTGCCATTGAAGATATGTTTGGTAGCTCTCCTAAATTTATAATGGAGGACAAAAAAATAGAAAGAATTTATGCTGATATTTCCTATTCGAAGGAAAATATTCCTGATTATTTAAATCAAGTACTTCAATTAGAGGCAGTTGCATGTAAAGATTGGTTAACAAACAAAGTGGATCGTTGTGTTGGTGGAAGAGTTGCTAAGCAACAATGTACAGGTTCTTTACAATTACCTCTTAATAATGTTGGTGTTATGGCCCTGGATTTTAAGGGAAAAGAAGGCATAGCAACCTCTATTGGTCATTCCCCTGTATCGGCATTGATAGATCCAAGTGCAGCTTCAAGAACTGCTATAGGAGAAGCATTGTCAAATATTGTTTTCGCTCCTTTAAAAGAAGGCTTAAAATCGGTTTCATTATCCGCAAATTGGATGTGGGCTTGTAAAAATGAAGGAGAAGATGCCCGCTTATTTGAAGCCGTAAAAGCTTGTTCTGACTTTGCAATAGAATTAGGTATTAACATTCCTACGGGTAAAGATTCACTTTCTATGAAACAAAAATATCCCAATGGCGAAGTTATTGCTCCAGGAACAGTAATAATTTCAGCAGGAGGAAATTGTTCTGATATTAGGAAAGTTGTGGAACCCGTTTTGAAATTGGATGGTGGTGATATTTATTACATTAATCTTTCGCAAGACACGTTTAAATTAGGTGGCAGTTCATTTGGACAGATATTAAATAAAATTGGTTCAGAAGTGCCTTCCATAGTAAATGCTGATTATTTTAAAAGGGCATTTGATGTTTTTCAGGACTTAATAAAAGAAGGTAAAATTCAAGCAGGCCATGACATTGGTAGCGGTGGTTTAATTACCACCTTATTAGAAATGTGTTTTGCCGAAATAGATTTAGCAGCAGATTTTGATTTAAGTGTTTTAAATGAAAAAGATTCCGTAAAAAGTCTTTTTAATGAAAATATTGGTATCGTTTTTCAAGCAGGTAGTGAAGTTGAATTAATTTTTTCAGAAAAAGACATTGAGATTTTCAAAATTGGTAAAGTAGTAGAAGGAGATTGTCTAAAAATTAAAAATTATACAGATAATTTCAATTTTACTATTTCAGAACTAAGAGACACTTGGTTTAAAACTTCCTTTTTACTTGATAACAAACAAACCAAAAATGGACTCGCAAAAGAAAGATACCAAAACTATAAAAAACAACCTCTAACATATAACTTTCCCATCCATTTTGATGGTAAAAAGCCCAAAATTGATGATTCAAAGCCTCGGCCTAAGGCGGCAATAATAAGAGAAAAAGGCAGCAACTCTGAAAGAGAAATGGCAAATGCAATGTTTTTGGCAGGTTTTGATGTAAAAGATGTACACATGACAGATTTGATTACAGGCCGCGAAACTTTAGAAGATATTCAATTTATTGGGGCTGTAGGTGGGTTTTCAAATTCTGATGTATTAGGTTCCGCAAAAGGATGGGCTGGTGCATTTTTATATAATGAAAAAGCAAATAATGCTTTGAAAAATTTCTTTAAAAGAAAAGATACACTTTCAGTGGGAATTTGTAATGGATGTCAACTTTGGATGGAACTTGAGCTAATAAATCCTGAACATCAAGTCCACGGAAAATTAATTCATAATTCCTCCAACAAACATGAAAGTATTTTTACTTCTGTAAAAGTTCAGAAAAACAATTCCATTATGCTTTCAACTTTAGAAGGTGCAACATTAGGCGTTTGGGTATCTCATGGAGAAGGGAAGTTTAGTTTACCTTATTCGGAAGATAAATACAACATAATAGCAAAATACGGATACGAAGATTATCCTGCAAACCCAAATGGCTCTGATTATAATACCGCAATGATGTGTGATATAACTGGTCGACATTTAGTTATGATGCCACATATCGAAAGATCAACCTTTCCATGGAACTGGGCGAATTACCCTGACAATGCTAAAAATAATGAAGTTTCTCCTTGGTTAGAAGCTTTTGTAAATGCAAGGCTGTGGATTGAACAGCATAAGTAAATGTTTTTTAATTCCAAGTTAAAATTACCATTGAGTGCTAAAAAAAAGCCCTTTGAAATAAGTCAAAGGGCTTTTTTACTATTTGGAAATTAAAATTTTGCTGTTTTAACCGTTTTAATAATTCTTGCTGCAACTTTGTAAGGATCGGCTGCAGAGTTTGGACGACGATCTTCCAACCATCCTTTCCATCCTTTTTGAACTGCCGCAATTGGAATACGAATGGAAGCTCCACGATCCGAAACTCCATAAGAGAATTGATCTATAGATTGGGTTTCGTGTTTTCCAGTTAATCTCAAATGATTATCAGCACCATAAACTGCAATATGCTCTTTAACGAATGGAGCAAATGCTTGACAAATTATGTCATAAACACCTTTATCACCTGCAGTTCTTAATGCTGTATTTGAAAAGTTAGCATGCATACCCGAACCATTCCAATCGGTATCGCCCAGAGGTTTACAGTGATAGTTAACCCAAACACCATATTTTTCACACGTTCTTTCCAATAAATATCTAGCCACCCAAATTTCATCACCCGCTTGTTTTGCGCCTTTTGCAAAACATTGAAATTCCCACTGTCCTGCGGCAACTTCTGCATTGATTCCTTCAACATTTAATCCAGCTTGTAGACACCACTCTAAATGCTCTTCAATAATATTTCTTCCATAAGCATTTCTTGCACCTACAGAGCAATAATAAGGACCTTGTGGACGAGGATAACCATTGGAAGGGAAGCCAAGAGGTAAATTAGATTCTGTATCATATAAAAAATATTCTTGCTCAAATCCAAACCAGAAATCGTTATCATCATCTTCAATGGTAGCACGACCATTTGATTCGTGTGCCGCTCCTGTAGAATCAAGTACCTCGCACATTATTAAATAAGAAGGCGTACCTAACAAGGAACGTTCAGGATCTTTACAAATATAAACAGGCTTAAGTTGACAATCAGAAGAACCACCCGGTGCTTGCTCGGTTGAGGAGCCATCAAATGACCACATATCACAGTCTTCTAATTTACCCGAAAAATCGGTTTCAATTTTTGTTTTGCTTCTTAGGCTTTGAGTTGGTTTGTAACCATCAAGCCAAATGTACTCTAATTTTGCCTTTGCCATGTTGTAATAAAATTATAATGATTCGGTTTTGTACTAAAAATTATGTTACAAATGTATAAGCATTACCCAAATTTAATTTCTATTTTAAAAGAAAAATATAGTTTTTATTTTAAAATATTTGAAAAATACAATAAATTATAGAAATATTAAGATTTGAATATTTACTATGTATCATTTCTTACTTTTTTTCTAAGAAATATTGAAATTCTAAAGAAATAAGGCGTAATTTTTAAGAGTTTATAGAAAAAAAAACAATTATTTTATTTTTTAACCTAAATATAACAGCCAAATTGCTTAAAAAGGGTAAAATTAAGTATTTGCATTATTCCAATATTAAAATAGTATATTTTTAAAATGATTGCTTGCAAAATTTCATTAATAAAATCACTGCCTTTTTTTTAATAGTTTTAATTCAAAAAGAAAAAATGATGAAGAAAAAATTGGATTTATCAACCAACTTCAATCGATTATTTCAAATTTTGAATTAAAATTGAATACAATAAATAGAAAAATTTATTCAAATTACCTATTTAAATAATCCTGAAAGCTTTTCTGAAGTAAAGTCTTGCCTTCATTTAGATCAGATTTTAAAATTTTACCTTTTTGATAAATTGGAATTTTTCCGATATTATCAAATACTATTTGCTTATTCGGCTTTATATATCCAAAGCCATCGTTAAATACAAAATAAGCCCATGGCTTGGTATCTTTAATGAACAAATCTTTGCTCCATTCAAATGCTTTAGCATCAATATTAAGTTGGCCTAAAAGACTTGCCGCTAAATCAACCTGGGAACCAATCTTATTATAAATTGTATTCGATTTTATAGCACCTCCTGTCCAAAGCATTGGAATTTTAAAATTATCTACCTTATTCCCAGTTTCAGGCAATCTGCTTCCATGATCTGCAATTATAATTACAAGGGTATTTTTCCACCAAGTTTCTTTTTTAGCTTTTTCAATGAAATTGCCTAAACAATCATCTGTATAATTTAATGAATTTAAAAACAGATCATCCGTTTTTTCACCAATTATCTTATGTGGTTTTGTAGTTTCGAAAGGCTCATGGCTCGACAAGGTAAGCAGTGTAGTAAAAAATGGTTTTGAAGAGCTTTCTGAATGATCGGCTAATACTTTATTGAATAAATGCTCATCATGGACTCCCCATTTGGAAGTATATAAATCTTCTGGATAGTCATTTTTGTCAACTATTTTATCAAAATTTGAACTAAATAGATACGATTTTATATTTGCAAAATCAGTATCGCCACCATAATAAAATCGGGTAGAATATCCATTTTTGCTTAAGTCTTTGGTTATTACTGGTAAAGACGAAGACTTTATAGGCTCCTTTATAATTGATTCAGTGGGTTGTGCTGGGTATCCACTTAAAATACTCGTCAAGGCTTTATCTGTTCGATCTGCCATTGCATAAAAATCAGAAAAATATATTCCATCTTTTTTTAAGTTATTAAAATAGGGAGTTATTTGCTCTCCATTATGTGATTTATCTATACTTTTTGCAGTAAAACTTTCCCATACAATTAATAAAACATTTGGTTTGGTTTTTAAATCTTTCAATACATACTCCCTTTCTAATTTTGATTTGAAAAGATTTTCGAAATTTTTGTCAATAATTTCTTTTGGAAGATATGTATATGGATTGACTTTATTGGAAGTTCTATGAATTAAAGAACTAAAGAAATTCCAAGGTGCATTAATGGCCGAAATATTTGCAAAGTTGTTTTTTGAGAAATAAACCGTGCTGTGATTCATTGGGGCTATACTAAAACCACCTCTTATAGGAATAAATAATAGCATGCTTATTAAAATACCATACATCACAAATGGAAAGTTTTTGATAAATTTCCAATTGTCAATTTTGTTCGCTATAATTCTGTAAACTATATAAGTGGAAACAATAATTAGCAAAATAAAACTAATAATTAAGGGAAATATAGGAGAGTTTTTTATGGATGCCCAAGCCTCTTTAGGGCTTTTTAAATAGTTTAAAGGAGTAGCATCTAAGCGGAAAGACCATATATTGTATACCTCCAAGTCTACTACAATGATTAATGTTACAATAAAAACCAATAATAGTGTATAAGAGAATATGGTATTTTGAAAAACACTTTTTTTAATAAAATTCGAAAAACTTACCCATAAAAAGGGAAAAAGAGATAAATACCCTGCCATTGAAAGGTCCATTCGAAAGCCATGCCAAAAAATACCAAAAACAGTCTCTAAAGTTAGGTCTTTGGAGTCTTCTATATGATAGGATAAAAAGATTACTCTAGCAACTAAAAAATATATAGCCCAAAAGGCAAAATATATTAACATAAATCTAATTCTATCTCTCATTAAATTTCCTTATTTTTTATTAAAAGAAAAAACAAATACGTAATTTGCCACAAATATAAAAAGTACAACGCATATTATTTGAATTATGTCAGAACTTAGATGGAAAGCTATTGATGCGGCCCAAAATCGCATCATTCCCAAAATTTCAATTCCTGAAGGAAAAGTAACAGATTTTTATGGTTCCCATACATTTACTGATGAAGCCATGAAAACATTATTGTCTCCTGATGCTTATAAAAAAGTAAGTAACGCTATAAAAAGTGGGGAGAATATTGAAGGAAACGTAGCAGATGAAGTAGCTTCAGCAATGAAATCTTGGGCAATATCAAAAGGAGCAACTCATTATTCTCATTGGTTTCAGCCTCTTACAGGTGGTACTGCAGAAAAACATGACGCTTTTTTTGACATTTCATTTGATGGACAAGCCATAGAAAAGTTTAAAGGCAGTGCTTTAGTTCAACAAGAATCTGACGCATCCTCATTGCCCAATGGAGGTATAAGAGAAACATTTGAAGCAAGGGGGTATACGGCTTGGGATCCAAATTCTCCTGCGTTTATAATGTTTAATAGCACTGGAACAGGAACGCTTTGCATTCCATCTATTTATCTTTCTTACACAGGAGAGTTGCTAGACGCAAAGACTCCACTATTAAACTCAACCACCATTTTAGATAAAGCCGCCACTAGCGTGGCAAATATTTTTGATAGAAACGTTGAAAAAGTAACTGCGACATGCGGAATAGAACAAGAATATTTTGTAGTTGATAAGGCTTTATTTAATTCAAGACCCGACTTGATTATGTGTGGAAGAACCGTTTTTGGTCATTCTCCAGCCAAAGGTCAACAATTAGAAGATCATTATTTTGGTTCAATTCCCCCAAGGATAAATGCTTTCATGGTGGATTTTGAAATTGAGGCTTTGAAAATTGGAATTCCAGTAAGAACTCGTCATAATGAAGTGGCTCCTGGTCAATTTGAAGTGGCTCCTACTTTTGAAGAAATAAATCTAGCGTGTGATCATAATATTTTGTTGATGGATATTATGAAAAAAACAGCTAAAAAGCATAATTTTGAAGTCCTTTTTCATGAAAAACCCTTTGCAGGGATAAATGGAAGTGGAAAACATAATAACTGGTCTATTTCTACTGACACAGGAGTAAATTTATTAGCTCCTAGCACTAAACCAAAGGAAAGTTTAAGATTTGTAACATTCCTAATTAATATTATTAAGGCAGTTCATGATAATGCAGACATGCTTAGAGCTACTGTAGCAACAGCCGGAAATGAACATCGATTAGGTGCAAACGAAGCACCACCAGCAATTATCTCCATTTTCTTAGGCACTCAAATGACAAAAGTGTTGGAAGATATTGAACATAAAGAAATTATTGAGATTGAAAAGGGCGAAAATGCTTATATTAAACTGGGTTTGAATAGGATTCCGTCCATACTTTTAGATAATACAGACAGGAATAGAACTTCCCCTTTTGCATTCACGGGTAATAAATTTGAATTTAGAGCGGTTGGTAGTACTGCAAATTCAGCCACTCCAATGATGGTTTTGAATACAATAGTGGCCAAACAATTGGAAAGTTTTAGAAAAGAATATGATGAGGAACGAGAAAGAGATCCATCAAAAAAGGAAGGAATAATATTGAAGATTTTAAAAAGATATATCAAAGAATCGAAAAATATTCTTTTTGAAGGGAATGGCTATTCCAAGGAATGGGCTGAAGAAGCAAAAAACAGGGGACTGTCCAATATTATTGAAGTTCCCGAAGCATTAAAATCTTATGTTTCTAAAAAGACCATAGCTCTTTTTGAATCTGCTGGAGTATTAACTCACAGAGAGCTTCACTCTCGTTATGAAATTAGGCTTGAAAATTATATCAAGAAAATTCAAATTGAATCAAGGGTAATTGGAGATTTAGCGCAAAATCATGTAGTTTCAACAGCGATTAAATATCAAACTAGACTGGTACAGACAGCGAAGTCTTTAACTGAAATGGATATGAAAATAGAGGCAGAGCCAATAATTAAAATAATTAAGGATATTTCAAAGCATGTTAAAATAATTTCTGAAGAAGTAGAAGAAATGACAGAAGCACGCAAGAAAGCAAATAACACCGAAAATATTGAAGAAAGAGCTACTAGTTATTCAAGGGAAGTTAAATCGTTTTTTGAAGTAATTAGAAGAGAAGTGGATAAATTAGAATTAATTATTGACGATGAAGACTGGCCTTTGACAAAGTATAGAGAATTATTATATATCAGATAAATAAAATTATGATGAATCCAGGATTTGAGAAAGAAGAAATAGAAAAGTTAAAAAGCGAATGTATTGAGGAAGGTCAAAATTTCGTTTTTGTAGAAGATGAGGGTGATTTTGAGGATGAAGGTGATTTTGTTCATTTTCAGTTTGTTGGTATGTATGAAGGTAAAGAGGTGATTTATGATACAATTTTAAGCACCTTGGCTTTACATCACAGTAGCATAGTTTTTGAGGAAGCAGAAAAAAAAGTAATGAAAATTATAAAAGATTATGTTCCTTTTGAAGAAAGAGATGAAAATGCTGAAGTAAGTGAGGAAGCCGAAGAAATGTTGGAAGAATTTATTGAAGAAATGGAAGATGAGGAAACTATCAAAGTAGCGGAATTGATGGAAGTTGACCCAGCTTTCGAGTTTGGAATAGGTTTAGAGGTAGCATTGAATGTGGAAGAAATTACTTTAGAAATAATTGATAAATTTATTACTGATTTCAATAATGATACTTTACAATTAGATAAGACTTTGTATAGTTTTAAAAATGAATCAGAAGATTGATTTCTTATTTTTTGGTCCTGACATAAAAACTACTTCTTCTTTAGATCCTATTGATGCTTTGCACTGTGTGCGTGTTTTAAGAAAAACTAGTGGAGATGTAATTCATGTTACAGATGGGCTTGGAGCATTGTATGTTTGTGAAATTGTTTCTGACAATCCCAAAAATTGTAAGATTAGAATCGTAGAAGAAATTCAAGATTATAATCCTATTAATCGAAAAATTCATCTAGCCATTTGTCCTACCAAAAGTGCCGATAGGATGGAATATTTTGTTGAAAAAAGCGTTGAAATAGGCGTGTCAAGTATTCAGTTTGTTCTTTCTCAAAATACCTATCCTAAGAAAGTTAATTTGGATAGAATGAACAAAATTGCGATTTCTGCAATGAAACAAAGCGTAAAAACACATAAGACTTCAATTTTTGAGCCTTTAAAGTTTGAAAAATTTATTTCAAGTTCCTTAGGAATAAAATCAAAATTTATAGCTCATTTAGACTTTGATGCTAAAGATCTCACTTCTTTTAAAATGGAAGACGAAATTTTGATGCTCATCGGCCCTGAAGGTGATTTTACAAAAGAAGAAATTCAATTAGCTAAAAATAATAATTTTGAGGCTATTTATATGGGAAAATCTAGACTTAGAACCGAAACAGCAGGTATTGTAGCCGTGAGTTTATTAAATTTATTATCTTAATGAAAAGATTCATTTTATTATTTTTTATTTCAAATTGTACATTTTCACAAATCTATACGTTGAAAATTGCCAAATTAAAATATAATGGGGGAGGGGACTGGTATGCCAATAAGACTTCTTTACCTAATCTCATAAATTTTTGCAATAAAAATCTTAGAACCAATATTTTTCCTGATGAAGATATCATTGAGCCAGGAGATCAGAAAATTTTTCAATATAGCGGTTGTAAAAGGCTTTACTTTCTGCATGGTACTGTACGGCATAGGTTATTCCTTCGGGGTCATCCGCTTCCAGTAAATGGAGGATAGTGGCATG
>JANNWE010000592.1:0-7146 GCA_031414675.1 Cytophagaceae bacterium | reverse complement strand
GCAAACTTTTTTGGATGAAAATGCCCCGAATGTTCCCATTGTTATGCTGACAATTACCAACAATTCAGGCGGTGGCCAACCTGTTTCTATGCAAAACATCCGTGAGGTGAGTGCAATTTGTAAATCATTCGGTATCCCGCTGTTTTTAGATGCATGTAGATTCGCCGAAAATGCCTATTTTATTAAAACTCGTGAAAAAGGCTACGACACAAAAAGTATTTTAGAAATCTGCCAAGAAATGTTTAGTTATGCTGATGGCATGACTATGAGTGCTAAAAAAGATGCTTTGGTAAATATTGGAGGCTTTTTAGCACTGAATGATGGAGAGTTAGCACAAAAATGTAGGAATGTATTAGTGGTTACAGAAGGATTTCCAACCTATGGTGGTTTAGCAGGTCGAGATTTGGAGGCGATAGCCCAAGGCTTAGAAGAAATTTTAGACGAAAGTTATTTGCATTATAGAATCAGAACGATTGCCTATTTAGGCGAAAAACTTGTAGCTTCAGGAGTGCCAATGATCTTGCCTACCGGTGGGCATGCTGTTTATTTAGACGCAGGTAAATTTTGTGAGCATATACCCAATTATGAATTTCCAGGACAAGCTATTGCTTGTGCTTTATATCTGAAAGGCGGTATTAGGGCCTGTGAAATAGGCTCTATTATGTTTGGAAAGTACGACGAAAATGGAAAAACAGTTTCGCCCGATTTAGAACTTGTGCGACTTGCCATTCCAAGAAGAGTGTACACCCAAAGTCATATAGATTATGTGGCAGAAGTAATAATTGAGGTGTATCAAGAACGAGAAAAACTTAAAGGGTTTAAGATTGTAAAAGAACCGCCCATTTTAAGGCATTTTACTGCAGAATTTAAAGAAATTTAAAAAGCATTGGTCACGAATTAACCAAAGAATATCTATTTTTTGGTTATTTTTCGTGGCTTATAAATTTTTATTTCAAATTACAAATTTATTTTTTTTGTAATTCTATCCAAAATTTCAAAAGCGGTTTCTGCCATCTTGTTTCCATGTGTATCTAGCAAAGGATTTATTTCTACAATTTCTAAACAAACCACCTTATTTGATGCAACAATCCCATCCAAAAGCTGGTTGATTTCGCATTGGTCAAAACCTTTAGAAACAGGAGTACCAGTTCCATCTGAAACCAAGTCTTTGTCCATAGAATCTACATCAAAAGAAATATAAATTATATCACAATCCGAAAGTTGATTTATTGCTTCATTTACACAAACCTCCATGCCCCTAAATCGTACTTCATCAACCATATAATTTCTTATTTGGTATTCTAAAACTATATCGTCTTCGGCTTTTTCAGTATCTCGTACCCCAAAATAAATCAAGTTTTTAGGCAAAATTTTAGGTCCACCAATTCCAATATTTTTCATGTTTTCCCAATGCTTTTGGGTTTCAGAAATGGGTTCATTGAGTTGCAAATGTTTATTGTCTAAGCCCAAGGCGGCGGCTAAAGGCATTCCATGGATATTGCCTGAGGGGGAAGTATACGGAGAATGGATGTCGGCGTGGGCGTCAATCCAAATTACGCCAAGTGTTTTATTTGGAAACGCTTTTTTAATCCCGCTGATCGTTCCCAAAGCGGAAGAGTGGTCACCAGAAAGTAAAATTGGGAAAAATTCATTTTTAAGGTTTCGGTCAATAGCATTAGAAACTCGTGTGCATTGCTCTGCAACATGACCTATTCGCTTCGCAAACGAGTTGCGATCTTTATTGTATATAGTTTCATTATGTGTAGGAATATCTTCGGAAGGAAAATCATTGAAAAAGTAGTTTTCTTTTACAATTGCCGCAATTTCCATCGCATCAATGCCCAAATCAGAGCCTCTTGTTCCTGCACCAATATCAGAGCGATTTTTTAGAATTTTTATTTGCATAAAGGGTTTTGTTGTAAGAGTGTAAATTGTCAAGTTTCTTCCAAATAATCCAAATATGTGTTACTATTTTCTTTTTTTAATCAAAAAAAAGAAAATTAATCCTAAAACCGCATACTATTAAAAAATATGAACTTATGTATTTAGGGAAAACAAATCAAATACCAGGCTTGCTGCCAACTTGGCTGTTCGGTTGTCGATATCAAAATCGGGGTTTAGTTCGGCTAAATCAAAAGCTTTTAGCTTTTCAGAACTCAAAACTTTCTTAAAAACTTTTTTAAAAAAATAATCTGGAATAATGCCATTGTATGCAGTTGCACTTACTCCAGGGGCAAAAGGAGCGGCAAATACATCCAAGCAAACTGTAACATACAAAATGTCAATTTTTTGTACCCAATCTTTTAGAATTCGAAAAATCTCTTTTTCATTTTCAGGGATAAATAAGTCGGCCAAAATATAGGTTGTAGAAGTATTTGTGGCTTCATCAAAAAGAATTTGTGTATTTGAATTTTGTTGAATGCCGATAGCTAAATAGTCATAATTGGTATCTTTTATGGCTATTTGCCAAAATCCAGTTCCTGAAGTGGCTCCTATTTCTTGGTCAATGGCTCTGTTATCAAAATGAGCATCAAAGTTAATTATTCCGATTTTTTGCTTTGGGAAAGCATTTCTTAGTCCAGAAAAATGCCCAAATAATATCTCATGACCTCCACCAAATAATACAGTCTTGGTGTTTTGTTTTTGTATTTTACAAACAGCCTCTGCTAAGTTTGTTTGTGCCATTTCTAAATCAGTATGTTCACAAACCACATTTCCATAATCGGCAAATTGTATGCTTTTAATGTTTGGGAAATTTGCACAGGCTTTTCTTAAAAATTCAGGGCCATGCTTAGCTCCAATACGCCCTTTGTTTCGAAGTACTCCCTCATCGCACACAAACCCCAAGATCCCATAATCATAAGATTCTGAAATATTTGCAAGGGTTTCTATTTTAACAATTTGATGCCATCGCAGATGTTCTTTTTCTTTTCCATCTGATCTTCCTGTCCAAGGGTGCGATTTTGTGTACATATTTTTCAGATTTTATACCCATTTTTCCAAACAAAACATGGCTTTAATTTTCCTTGTTGATACAGTATTTCACGGTAATCTTCGGTTGGATAAGCTTGCAAATCAGCCTTAAAGCCTTTTGCTATCTTGCCGCAATCGTACAAGTTTAAGGCTTTTGCTGCCCTAAATGTAAGGCCTGAAAAAACTTCTGCGGTACTTAATTTTTGGAATGTAGCTAAAATAGATGCTTGGGTGAGTAGGTCCCCCATTGGTGCTGAGCCTGGGTTATAGTCAGAAGCAATGGCCAAACAAGCTCCAGCATCTAGCAGTTTTCTAGCCGGATTAAATGGCTCTCCTAGGCCTATTGATGCTCCAGGTAATGCTACAGCCACAGTTTCTGATTGACCCAAAATCTTTATATCTTCCTCGGTACTTGCCTCTAAATGATCGGCAGACAAGGCTCCAAGTCGTACAGCCATCTGAGATGATCCGGAGGTAAACTGGTCGGCATGCACTGTAATTTGGTAACCAAAGTTTTGCGCTTTTTGTAAATACTGAGTAGATTCCTCAATTCCAAAAGCAGATTTTTCTGTGAAAATATCTATTCGATTTGTTAAGTCCTTTATGTTTGGAAGTAGATTTTCAATCAAATGTCTCAAATAATCTTTTCCAGATCCTTCAAAGTCTTTGGGTTTTATGTGGGCTGCCAAACAAGTAGGTACTATAGTAGTTTTATTTTTTAGCTTATTAATTATGTTCAATAGCCGGATTTCTTCTTCAACTGACAAACCATAACCCGTTTTTATCTCTATAGTAGTAATCCCTTTTTTTAGGAAACTATCCACTCTACTTTCTGTCAATTGCAGCAGTTCTTGGTCACTGGCATTTCGTGTTTGGCTAACAGTACTCCAAATTCCGCCTCCTTTTTCGGCTATTTCTAAATAGCTTGTGCCCGCATTTCTTTCCGTAAAATCCATGGCTCTTGAACCAGCAAAACAAGTATGGGTATGGCAATCTACAAAACCGGGTAGCAGTACACTATTTTTGGCAATTTCTTCGATGAATACATTTGAGTTTACTCTTCTTAGGGTTTCGAAATTGGCCACCTCTATTATTTTACCATTTGCCACCAAAACTCCGCCATTTTCCACAATTTCTATCGCATTATCTTTTATTGAGCCTTTTAAGCCAATTTTATTAAGCGTCAGAATTTGCGAAAAAGGGCCTATGATTTTCATTTGATAAATAGTTTAATTCAAAATAATTACTTTAATTAAAGTTTAGACTTTCAATGATTTGGTCATCTACTAAATTAGGTAAAGTTACCTTCAAATTTTTCGATCGTTTCATTTCTCGTTTTATAGCAAACATGGCATTTTCATTTCTTGCCCAGCTTCGTCTTGAGATACCATTGTTGACATCAAAAAACAGCATAGATTTTAATTTTTTGCTTGTTTCTTTTGTGCCGTCCAGTAGCATTCCAAAGCCCCCATTAATAACTTCTCCCCAGCCCACTCCACCTCCATTATGAATTGAAACCCAGGTAGCTCCTCTGAAACTATCTCCAATAACGTTTTGTATAGCCATATCGGCGGTAAACCTACTTCCATCACGAATATTACTGGTTTCTCTGTAAGGTGAGTCGGTTCCGCTTACATCGTGGTGATCCCGACCTAATACTACTTTTCCAATTTTGCCCTCGGCTATTGCTTTATTAAATTCTTCCGCAATTTTGGCTCTTCCTTCTGCATCGGCATATAGTATTCTTGCTTGTGAGCCAACCACTAAATTATTTTTATTGGCATCAATAATCCAAGCAATATTGTCTTTCAATTGTTGCTGTATTTCCCCTGGAGCATTTTTAAGGATATCTTGCATTACTTTAAGTGCAATTTTATCAGTTAGGTCTAAATCTTCTGGTTTTCCGGAAGTACAAACCCATCTAAATGGTCCGAAACCATAATCGAAGCACATTGGGCCCAATATGTCTTCTACATAAGATGCATATCTGAAGTCTATTTTATTTTCTGCCATTATGTTTGCCCCTGCTCTTGAGGCCTCCAATAAAAATGCATTGCCATAATCAAAAAAATAGGTGCCTTTTTTTGCATGATTATTAATGGAATTGGCTTGCCTTACCAATGATTTTTTTACATAAATTTCAAAGTCTTTTGGATTTTTGCTAATCATATCATTCGCCTCTTCAAATTTCAAATCTACAGGATGATATCCCCCCGACCAAGGGTTATGCAAAGAGGTCTGATCTGAACCAACATGAATATAAATATTTTGTTTGTCAAACTCTTCCCAAACATCCACCACATTACCAATATATGCTATTGAAACCACTTCTTTATTCAACTGAGCGACCTTTACCCTATGTATTAAATCTTGCATATTATCTATTAATACATCTACCCAGCCTTGTTGTTGCCTTTTTGTGGCTGCTTTTGGATTTACTTCCGCACAAATTGTGATGCAACCCGCAATGTTTCCAGCTTTAGGTTGGGCACCACTCATGCCGCCTAAGCCAGAAGTTAGAAATATTTTTCCAGATGGATTTTCATCTTTTTTCAATATTTTTCTAAAAGCATTAATTATAGTAATGGTTGTTCCATGAACAATTCCTTGAGGACCAATGTACATAAAGGATCCAGCCGTCATTTGGCCATATTGTGTAACACCAAGTGCATTGAATTTTTCCCAATCATCCGGCTTTGAGTAATTTGGTATCATCATTCCGTTGGTAACAACCACTCTAGGGGCATTTTTTGAGGATGGAAACAAGCCCATGGGATGTCCTGAGTATAAATGCAATGTTTGATTGTCTGACATTTTTGCCAAATACTGCATGGTTAATAAATATTGAGCCCAATTTTGAAAAACAGACCCATTTCCGCCATACGTTATCAGTTCCTCGGGATGTTGAGCAACAGCCGGATCGAGGTTATTTTGAATCATCAACATTAAGCTCGCGGCATGCGTACTCTTGGCCGGATAATCTTGTATTGGCCTTGCATACATTTTATATTCCGGTTTAAAACGATGCATGTATATGCGTCCAATGGTATTTAATTCTTCAGTAAACTCAGTCGCCAAGATCTTGTGCCATTTGGAAGGAAAATAGCGTAAAGCATTCCGAATTGCCAAAGTTTTTTCTTCTTTTGAAAGAATATTTTTTCTAATGGGAGCCGAATTTACACCATCCGGATAGGGTCTTTTAGGAGGAAGATTTTTAGGAATCCCTTGCAATACGCATTCTTTAAACTTGTTATTTTCTTCTTGACTTGCCACGCTATAATTCATCATTGTTATGCTAAGTAATCGATGCAGTACTTTTCAAAAGATACATTAATCTGGATTTTTTTTGAGACTAAATCAGTTAAGGTTCCACTTTTAATAAGTTGATGAAGAGTATTTATATCATAAGAGAAACTACTATCTTTAGTAGCAAATATCACATGTTTTCTGACTTCTAAAAATATTTCTTCCAAAACCTCGGACGACCTAAGTGGCCTTCTAAACTCTAGTGCTTGTGCGGCATAAAGCAATTCAATGGCCAAAATATATTCTAAATTATCTAAAACCATATGTAATTTTCTGCCGCTAATTGAGCCCATTGATACGTGGTCTTCTTGTCCTAAAGATGTTGGAATACTATCAGCTGAAGCAGGGAAACATAAGGATTTATTTTCAGAAACTAAGGCAGCAGTAGTATATTGAGGTATCATAAAGCCTGAGTTAAGGCCAGTATCGTCCAGTAATAGTCTTGGCAATCCATAACGCCCTTCTAGCATTAAGTAACATCTTCTGTCTGATATATTCCCTATTTCTGCGGAGGCCAATGTGGCGTAATCTAATGGCATAGCTAATGCTTGTCCATGGAAATTTCCACCACTAACTGTGTCGTATGGTCCAAAAATAATAGGATTGTCTGTAACTGAATTTAATTCGATTTCTGTAAGTTGTTTCAAATGTATATAAGCATTGCGAGATGCTCCGTGTACTTGCGGCATACAGCGTAATGAGTAAGGATCTTGCACTCTTTCACAGTCGTGATGGGCATTCATAATCTCAGAGCCTTCCAATAAATTTCTAAGTCGCTGTGCCACCCATTGGTTGCCTTCAAAATTTCTAATATCATGGAGCCTTTTCTCAAAAGGCTTCGAAGAACCCATCAAAGCCTCAATAGAT
>JANNWE010000591.1:0-2292 GCA_031414675.1 Cytophagaceae bacterium | reverse complement strand
CCACCGAACCACCATCACCAAATCATGTTCTGGGTCAATGTACACCATGTTGGTGCCATTGCCCAGGTGATAATAGCTACTTGCAGGGGCAGAGGGCAAGAGTTTTTGATTCGTATTTAAAAAGAAATTCATAAAGCCATAAGTAGGTTCAGATTGCGAAGGAGTAGTAGCTAGTTTTAGCCATTCTTCAGAAAGTAGTTGCTTGCCATTCCAATTTCCTTTATTTAAAGTCAGTACTCCAAAACGAGCCATATCAAATGCATTGATAAACATCCCACCTCCCCAATGTCCCCCACCGCTGACAGATTGCACTGCTTGTCCATCTAAAACTATCCAGGAATTCCTATACCCAGTCCAACGCCATGTGTTAGAAGCACCAATGGCATCCATAATATTTTCTTTTAGTACCGTAGGGAGGGGCTTACGCCAAACGCTGGTTGCTGCCAAGGCCAAAGCATTTACTCTTACATCATTGTATTCATATACAGCTCCTGGCACGTTTCTTTTTCTATTTTGCCATTTTGTCGGATCAGCATCAGGGCGGTCTGCCCAATCGGGTTTTCCCCATAGTGTTCCTTCAAAATCACTATTTTGTCTTAATAAATTGTCCCAAGAGATAGTTCGATTATGCAGAGTTTCGAATGGAGTTAAAAGTTCAGGCTTGCCAAAGTCTTCCGCATTCCTTACTAATGGCTGATTATAAACCTCAATTGGAGGCAAATAAGGAGCAACTTTGTCATTCACATTTTGTATTAATCCCTTATCAATTGCCAATCCCACCACAGTGCTAAGGAAGCTTTTTGTCACACTATGAGTAATGTCACATCTTAGTGGCTCGCCCCATTCTGCTACTATATATCCTTTGATAATGACTAGTCCGGTAGGTTCACCTCTGTCTGAAAAAGGACCGATTGCAAAGCCAAAAGGTTCTTTTCCAAATGATTGGTAGTGGGACTGCTCCATACTTCTAGGATTTTTCACCTCATGTAGAAGATGAAAATCTATAGCTTCTTTAATTTTAGAAGCAGTAAGTCCCATTTCTGTAGGCAATTTTCTGTCCCAATTATTTAAAGATGGAAAATAGGCCCCCTTTTTTGAGGTTAAAGGGTTTTGAGCAAAAGAAATAGTACTCAAAAATATAAGGTAAAAACCTATTTTTTTGAACATAAAAGGCATGTTTAAAAAATGAATTTCAGAAAATTGATTAAAAAAGTGGTATCTATTTAAAATCAAACTTTTGGCAAAACCCAACCATTGTTATATTTTGCTTTCATAAGTTGGTTTGCTTCTTTATCATTTTTGAATGAGTTTGTTTGAGCATCCCAGAACACTTTTCTACCAAGTTTATACGAAATGTTTCCCATTTGTGCATTTATAGCTGCAACACTTCCTGTTTCAATGCCACAATGTAAAGAAGATGGGTCGTTGTTTCTAATGGCAGCAATAAAGTTTTCAGTATGTCTAAAAAGATAATCATCATCTGGTTTTTTTATAAATGTAGGCAGTGCCTCCACTTTATTTTTCTTTTTACCGTTTTCTGAAAAGGTCTCTGGAATAATTTCCCAACCACCTCTGTGAACTACTAAAGTCCCATTATTACCAATAAATGCAATACCTTCCGTTTTACCATAATTTCCACCGTCTATCCCTGTTGCATGTTCCCAAAGCATATTAAAACCATCGTATTGAAAAACAGTTTGTAGGGTATCTGGGGTCTCAGAGGCATCGTCGGGATAAGCAAATTTTCCTCCAGAAGCCATTACTGAGATTGGAGCTTTAGCCCCCATTACATGTAAAGCAATGTCTATTTCATGAACGCCCCAGTCTGTCATTAGGCCTCCTGCATAATCCCAAAACCATCTAAAATTAAAATGAAAGCGATTGGCGTTGAATGCTCTTTTTTGGGCAGGGCCTAACCACATATCGTAATTTACTCCTGCGGGCACAGCACTATCCGGCACTATGGAAACTGGTTTCATCCAACCTTGATATGCCCAAACTTTCACTAAACGGATTTTACCAAACATCCCCGATTGAACCATTTTGTAGGCTTCCTCATAATGTGGACCGCTACGTTGCCATTGACCAACCTGCACTATTTTTCCATATTTTTTTGCCGCTTTTACCATCAAATTACACTCTTCCATGGTATTGGCAATTGGTTTTTCTACATATACATGCTTGCCAGCGTCTAAAGCCCCAATCATATTTAAACAGTGCCAATGATCCGGCGTTCCCACAATCACATAATCAATGTCTTTATTGTCTAACAATTGCCTATAATCTCCGTAT
>JANNWE010000590.1:0-24714 GCA_031414675.1 Cytophagaceae bacterium | reverse complement strand
TTATTCTATAGCTAATTTTGAACAAAAGATTAATTATTCATTTCCTTTTGGAAGCTCATTGTTTATTGTTTTTTCAAAAAAATAACCTTTCCTAAAATTCTTCCTTTCTCACTTTTTTTTAAATGCTTGGTTTTACTTAATTTTGTTTCTTTTTAATTATAAATAATAGTATGAGCGTAAGAGTACGATTCGCACCTAGTCCAACTGGTCCATTACATATTGGTGGTGTAAGAACTGCATTATATAATTATCTTTTTGCAAAAAAAATGGGAGGAACAATGATTTTGCGAATAGAAGACACTGATCAAACTCGATATGTTGAAGGGGCTGAGGAATATATTGAGAAGGCATTAAATTGGGTGGGTATAAAAATAGATGAAGGTCAAAAAGAAGGGGGACCATTTGGGCCTTATAAACAATCAGAAAGGAAAGAAATATACGCAAAATATGCGAATGAACTTATAAAAAACGAAAAAGCATATTTTGCATTTGACACTCCAGAAGAATTAGAAGAACTTAGAAAAACTTTAGAAGAGGCAAAAGTGGATAACGTTTCTTATAATGCTGCCACTAGAATGCAAATGAAGAATTCCTTGACTTTAAGTAAAGAGGAAGTTAATGAAAAGATTTCAAGTGGTAAACCTTATGTGATTAGATTAAAAGTACCTTTAAAAGAAGAAATCCGATTCAAAGATTTAGTAAGAGATTGGGTAGTAGTACATTCTTCTACAATTGATGATAAAATTCTGATGAAATCAGATGGTATGCCTACTTACCATTTGGCTAACATTGTTGATGATCATCTTATGCAAATTACACATGTGATTCGTGGGGAAGAATGGTTGCCATCAGCCCCTCTTCATATATTACTATATAAAGCTTTTGGTTGGAATCCACCAGAATTTGCTCATTTACCTTTATTACTAAAACCAGAAGGAAATGGAAAATTAAGTAAACGAGATGGCTTATTGGGGAATTTTCCAATATTTCCTTTACAGTGGAAAGACCCCCAAACCAATGAAATTTCAAGAGGTTTTAAAGAAGATGGATATTTTCCCGAAGCATTAATAAATTTTTTGGCTTTTTTAGGCTGGAATCCAGGAACAGAACAAGAAATATATTCCATAGATGAATTAATTGAAGCTTTTTCTTTAGAAAGTATTCATAAAGCTGGTGCTAGGTTCGATGTAACTAAAGCAAAATGGTATAATCAACATTATTTAAGGAATTTTGAAGATAAAATTTTGGCATTAGCCTTAGAACAAGATGGATTTAAAACTGATTTAGCTTTAAAACTAGTAAAACTAATGAAAGAGAGAGTGACTTTTATTTCTGAAATTACTAGTGATATACCTTACTTATTTGATACTACAATAAGCTTTGATAAAGAATTAGTTGAAAAAAAATGGGACGAATTAGCTAAAAGTTCCATGCCGATAATACTTGAAATAATCTCAGGAATTTCAAATGAAGATTTTGAAGCCGTTATAATCCATGATAAACTTTTTCAAGGTTTAGAAGCTAAAGGAATTAAGCCAGGAAAAATACTGGCTGCTTTACGATTAGCTATTACAGGAGAAGGAAAAGGTCCAGACTTAATGCTTATGATTGAGATATTGGGAAAAGAGAAAACTATAAAAAGAATAACTGCTGCCCGAGAGACTTTATTATTTCTAAAAATATTTTCATTTTTTTTAATTTTTGGTACAGCTTTTGACATATCCCTATATAATAGAAAAAAAAGAACTTTTCGAATTATTTATTTAAGCATAAAAAACTGATTATTAGCAATTTAAATAATTTTTTCTTTCATTTTCTATTAATTATTACAAAAAATAGAAAAATTTAAATCTAAACGAAGATGAAAAATCTTGTTTTATTGCTTTCAGTTTCATTGTTTTCTGGATATATTTTTTATCCTTCCGATTCAAGAGTAACATCGGTAAAAAATTCAGATGAAATAAAAAAAATAGCCTCATTCCCTATAAAGAAAAAAGAGGGTGCAAATCAGAATTTTGAAAATGAAAAGAAAAAAAATACTAGAATTTCAACTGAAAATGAGCTAAAAAAAGAAAGTAAAAATTCATTGGCTAGGCCAGATGCAGTAATCAGAGATAAACCTATATTTGTTCACTTTTGGGGAAATCAAGGGGAGGGAATTCAAAATACTGCTCAAAAGACTCATAGTGAAGAAAGATATATGCTTTCACAGCCTCAATTTAGAGATTTAGCCCCATTTTATGCCTACGATCATACACCCGAACAAAAGGAAATTGACTCATGGACAATAGTTAATAATCAAAAAAGGGTTATAGGAAAAAAAATGGTTGAATTAACTGTAAATTACCATGTTACAGACGAAATCATGGATCAAATGATTGAGTATACAGTAATGGCTGGATTACAAGGCTTTAACTTTCTATGGTATCCTGGAGATGCCATATTAAAAGTTGGAAGGGAGGCATTTGTAAGAAATCCAAATAAAAGAGGCTTAAAATTATGTTATCAAATTGGCGATTTTGGAGAAGGAGTACAAAATTATCCAAGTAATTCTACCTACACGGAATCAGTAAACACTATTGCTAATCATATGCAGCAATCCTATTATCAAAGAATTGATGGGAAACCTGTATTATCGGTTTTATGTTTTAACCAAAATCTATTAGATCAAAATTGGATCAATGCAAAAATGTTAGATATAAATAGAATAAAAGCTGCGGCTGGGATTCCAGAATTGTACCTGATACTTGTTTGTGATGATTATGAAAGGAATGATTGGATGCAAAATAATGGTTTTTCTGCAATGTCTTCTTATTATCTATATGGCAATTATGTTAACAATAATTTTGAAGAAGTAAGAACTATTTCACAAGGTTGGAATCAGTCAAATAAAATTGCTGGAAGAGCAACCGCTCCATCCATAATTTTGGGATTGGATCAACGAGCCAGAGAATGGCACTTTAGTGGTGGAACTGAAATTATAAGTAGGTACTACACATGGCAAAGTTGTTATGAAGTTTTACCGAAGATAATTGATGATACTGTAAACTGGCTGGATAACAATCCAACATCACGGATAGGATTTGTAAATCATGCAGATGAAAATACAGAACAAGGAATTAGTTTCTTTCCTAGAAAATTGGCAAATGGAACTATAGATGCTACGGTTGTAAATATCTTCAAGAGTAAACTTAATCCGAATTATAACCCGAATTAAAGATTTCTTCATTTTAAATCTTAAAAGAACATTTTGTAAATTCAGCAAATAAAAACTTTCAAAAAATGCCTTGAATAAAAATTCAAGGCATTTTTTTATGTAATGACAAATTCTAAAATACTAAGGAGGTAAAAAAGACTAAACTAAAAAAAACGAAATCGAATTGAATTTTTAAACTTCATAACTTGGATACTATTAAAAAAATATGTATTAAAACTATTACCATTCATTTAAATTCTATAAAAAATCAATTTTTAAGGCTGAAAATTAAAATATAAAAGATCGAAATGATGCTTTATTAAGGAAAGAATGATTTTTTCAAAGTTCTATTAATCTCTAAATTAACTTATGCTTAATACAAAAATTTACCCTTTACTAGGTTTATTGCAGCTTTTTGGGTTGTTTTATTTCACTTCTTTGCAAATTCAAAATTAGTAAATTTTAAAATTCCAATAATAGAAATAGTATTAAACAATGGCAATTTGGCAGTGATTTACTTTTTTATTTTATCTGGCTTTATTCTAACTCATGTAGAATTATTAAACTTTGAATCTAATTGGAATTTCTTTTTTAGAAAAAGATTTTTTAGATTATATCCAATTTATTTTGTGGCGTTATTGATTTGGTCTTTGTCGTTAAATTCTCCACCAACTCTTTTATCTTTAATCGCAAATATTTTGTGTTTACAAGTGTTTATTCCAAATTGGAATACTATAAACTCGCCTTCATGGTCTATAGGTCAAGAATTTATTTTTTATTTCCATTACTATTTAAAAATTCAAAAAGTAAAATAATTTCCTTCCTTTTACTGATTACTTTGACCGTTTTGGTTTAATTGATTTTATCATACTTATTTCCAAAACAGCCTTCCTCAATATTTTTGGATAATTTCTAGCTTTATTTTTGGAATATATTTGCGTAAGATTCTTGATATCCAATGGGTATTTAATACAATAAATAAATACCATACTCCTTTGTTTATAATAGCCTTAACTTCATTTTTTCTTTTTATTTCGTTTTTCCAGTTTAATTTTTTTTATGGAAACATTTTTATAAATATTTCCTTTAGAATTTTAATATTATCTCTAACAATGGTAAAAAGGGAAACTATTGAAAATAAACTTTTTTCTTCAAAGCTTGCTATTTTTTTAGGGGAAATAAGTTATGCTATTTATATTTTTCAGGTACCAATATACTTTATATCTACATATTTTTATATTCATAGGCCACGTTTACAATTTGTAATATTTATAGTATTACTCTTGTTTTTAAGCTCTATGGCTACAAAGTTTATTGAAAGGCCTTTTATAGCTTATTCAAAAAAATAAGAAGAGATAAAAGAAACAAGGTAAAAGCTTACTATTTAAACCCCGATGTTTAAAATTCAAATTCCTATATTTTTAAAGACAACTTTTAATTGTAGCAGTAAAAACACTAAATTTATCAGCTGCAAAACCTGGAAATAAAGTGATAGATTTACCAGCTTCAAAAATCACATTAGGTGCAGGAGTAAAATTAGGGTCACCAATTTTCTTTGAACTTTGCAATGTATTTACGGCTTTTAAAACTTCCTTACCTGTGGCGATATTATTAGCTACAACAAGGTTGGAAGTAGCTACTTCCACATCAACTAGAGAGTAGCCTCCTGTACTACATTGAACAAAATAGGTAGTTTTAACTGTTGGAGAAAAAATGGCACTTGGGCCAGTCAATTGAGTAGGTCCTCCTGTCCAAGTAACTGTTCCTGGGCATCCTGAGGCTGTTAAAGTAATATTTGAATTAGGACAAACAATTGGCTTTTCTGGTGTAACTTTTAGAAAAGATTGATTGCCACAATTGGGACCTGCATTAATGGTAACGCTAGATACATTGCTTGTTCCACATCCAAAATTTGATTCACAATATCCCATGTAAACTCCTGGCTCGGTAACCGTTCTACCATTTGAATTTGGTAGATTTGGAGCAGTTAAATTGGACGAACTAGCGGTTAAACTTGAAGTTGTCCACCTAAAACTATCGGTAATTACTGGGCAACTACCAATAATTATTGATTTATCGCCATTGCAAATAGTTAATTTTTCAGCAGTTAAATTTGGTACTGAAGGAAAAGGGCTAATTTTTATAACCTTTGCATTAGATTGCACTATTGCAGGGGAAATACAAGTTCCATTTGAAGTCATAACAACATAAATAGAATCTTTATCAGTAAGATTACTACTATAATATGAAGGTCCAGTAACATTATTAATGGTTTGGTTTTTATTCTTCCATTGAAAAGTAGGCGCTGTACCTTGATTTGTAACACTTGCAGAAAAAGAAACACCTGAACCAGCACAAACATTTTCAGACCCGTTAGAAATGTTTAGTGTAACGGTTGGAAGTGCCGCTGGATTAACTGTAATGGTTTTTTGCTCTGATAGAACGACTGGAGTTACTGCACAGGTAGCATAAGAAGTCATTTCTAGTGAAAACTGATCTCCATTATTGATGGATGAAGCAGTATAGCTAGGGCCATTTGCTCCTGAAATAAATTGTCCATTTTTCTTCCATCTAAAAGCTGGATTTACTCCCTCATTTAAATAATTAGAATTGAAAGTTACACTAGTTCCAGTACACACATTTTGCCCCCCCACCGCGGTTATATCGATGTAGGCATTACAGGCTTGATTAAAAATAGAAATTGAGTTATTCTTATTATTTGCAACCGCAATATCCGGCCTTCCGTCTCCATTCATATCTCCTATACTAACCGAGGAAGGCTGACTTTCAGTAGTTAAATCAAAGCTTGATTCAAAACTAATATTATCAACCGAGGAATTATTAATCAAAATTGAAACTTTGTCTGTTCCTTTGTTTGAAATTGCTAAATCTGGCTTTCTATCTCCATTTATATCTCCCATAGTAATTGAACTAGAAAAAGATAAGACCGAACCTATTTGAAAATTTACAGAGGGATTAAAATTTATAGAATTATTTGAAGAAGTATTCCTAAAAATTGACATAGTTCCATCCATCAATGAAAATGTAATATCAGGTTTACCATCTAAATTAATATCTCCAATTTTCATTGACAAAGGGCTCGAGCTTGTTGGAAAATCAATTCTAGAATTGAAACTCAAATTTCCATTAGTGGTGGTATTTGTCAATATTGAAAATGAACTACTTACAAAGTTTGCCACAATGATTTCTGGCTTTCCGTCGCCATTCATGTCCTCTACAATTACACTACCAGGGTCATTACCTATTGTAAAATCTATTTTATTTGAAAAATAAATATTGCCTAATGTCAATGCTATTGTACGTGATTCCTCTGTTTTCCCTTCTGTTTTATCTTTTGTTTTATCAATTGTTATTATTTCAGGAGTGATTGAATTTGTATTGGTAATATTTAGTAAAACTGAAACAGTTTTATCGTTTCCATTACATACAACAATATCAGTCTTTCCATCCCCATTTAAATCTCCAACACTAATTGAATTTGGTTTTCTGTTTGTAGAAAAACTTAGCATATTTGTAAAAACAAAATTTCCTGGAGTACTTGCATTTTTAAATGTCGTTACGGTTCCTTCTGAGAAATTAGCTACTGCCAAATCGAGCTTCCCATCCCCGTCAAAATCCGCCAAACTTACATCATTTGGGTAATTTTGAACTAGAAAATCAGCCTTTGAATTGAAACTTACTTGGTTTAATGAATTGTGTGTATTTCTTAAAACTGAAATGGAATTACTCAGTGAATTAGTAGTAATCAAATCAGGTTTACCATCACCATCTAAATCCCCTATTTTTACAGAGGTAGGTTCAATCCCAGTTGAAAAATTAAATTTTGAACCAAAATTTGTTCCTCCACTAAAACCTGGCATAACAGGATTACCAGAAAATGTAGTTAATCGTGTGGCCAAATTTGTTACAGTTACAGGCTGAAAATTTGCACCTATTGGAACATTTGCCGTTAAACTGGTGCTATTTGCTGCAGTAATTTGAGCTTTCACACTTCCAAAATAAACTATATTTTCAAGTGCATTTGCTCCAAAATTAGAGCCAGTAATAGTGACTGGGCTTCCAATGGTTGCATTTCCAGAAGACACTCCAGATATTTCTGGTTTAATTTGAGCAAAACAAATTAAACCACTAAATAGCATTAAAGTTGATATAGTAGAGATTATTATATTTTTCATTGCTTTAAATTTTAATATTAAGTAATGTGTTTTTTATAAAGAATTTCCAGACATTGGCTCCATCACATTTCATCTTCATTTTTATTTATCTATTTAAACTTTACTATTCTAATTGGAACACAAATTGCTAAACATTCAGCCAAATTTGAATTTTGACCAGTAGTTTTATTCGAGCCTTTTCCACCTACAACAATTGTATTTATTTGACTACATTTTAAACTCTCTGCTATATTTATGCTTACTCTTTCACTGCTTAAACAACCGGTTCCTGAATCACAAAAACCAGTATATATCCCTGGCTGACTTATTATACGTTTTGTAACATTGCCTAAAACCGAAATCGTTTTAGCATCAATTAATGTATCAGAAACCCATTTAAAATTGTCAGTTAAAACAGGACATGTCCCAAGTAATGTTGCTTTACTATTTTTACAAATAGATAAGGAATCACTTGCTACTGTAGGCTTTATTGAATTTGGACTTACTTTAAAAACTTTTACTTCTGAGTTTACCCCATTTGTAAATAAGCAAGAACTACTTGATTTCATAGTAACAGAAATTGAATCATTATTTTTAAGCAAATCCGTTGTAAACGTTGGCCCAGTTTCACCATTTATTACTTGGCTATTCCTTTTCCATATAAAAATTGGAGATTCTCCTCCATAGGTAGAAATCGCATTTAGTGAAACACTTGATCCCTGACATATTTTTTCTGTTCCAGATAGCTGCTTTAAACTTACCTTTGGAACCAAAGGCGGTTTCACTATAACTCTAATTGGCTGCGAAAATACATTTGCTATTTCTGAACAAGATGTAGCGATATTTGAGATCATTTCCAGGGTAATTTCATCATCATTCTTTAAAGTAGAAATTGCCAAAGTAGATTTATTTTCACCTTCCAGGTTTACCCCATTTTTTTTCCATTGGTACATTGGGCCAGGGCCTCCATTTTCAGAGCTACTTGTAAACATTACTGTTGCTCCATCACAAATATTAATTCCATTTGTAATAGCAATGGATACAGCTGGAACACAAGTTTGTTTTATTATGGACAGAAAATTATTGTCAGCATTTGCAAAAGCTAAATCTGGTTTTAAATCTCCATTTAAGTCTGCAATTGCTACTGAAAAAGGGTTTTCAATTGAATTATATTCTACTTTCTCTTCAAAACTTATATAACCAGGCTGGGAATTATTAATCAATAAAGTAACAAGGTTAGATCCAGCATTTGCTACCGCTAAATCAGGCTTTTTATCACCGTTAATATCGGAGGTATTGATAGAACTTGAATAGGACAGAAATTCTCCTATTTTAATGTCAAATTTTGATTCAAAACTCAAGCTGTTACCCGAAGAATTATTTCTAAAAACCGTAACAGTTCCTCCGATTAAAGAAGCACTTAAATCAGTTTTTCCATCTTGATCTAAATCACCTACACTTATAGAAAGAGGACTTAAACCAGTAGCTATGTCGTCTATTTGACTAAAACTTATGTTTTTATCAGTTGTTTCGTTTATTAAAACAGATATTGAATTACTAATAAAATTTGAAACTATTATTTCCACTTTACCATCATTATTTAAATCTGCTAATTTTACTTGTGATGGCTCATTTCCAAGTGTGATATCAACTTTTGGTGCAAAATTGATGTGGCCAATGTTTGTATTTATTGTTCTTTCTATTTCATTTTTAAAATTCAAAGTTTTAAACTTTTCAATTGAATTTGAATTAGATTGGCTGGTTGTATTCAAGAAAATAGAAATTGTTTTATCATTTATGTTAGTGGTAACTATATCAGACTTACCATCTCCGTTTATATCGCCAATGTATAAAGAAGAGGGTAGTCTTCCCGTAGTAAAATTAGTTTTCTGATTATACACTATATTTCCATTTGTAGAAGCATTATGAAACGTTGAAATAGTATGATCTGAAAAATTAGCAACTGCTAAATCCAATCTACCATCTCCATCTAGATCTCCAATACCTACGGCACTTGGGTAATTGCCTGTATATAAATCTCTTTTATCATCGAATTTTATAGTTTTTGAAACATCGTATATATTTCTAAAAATTGAAATTGTATTACTTTCTCTATTTGCAGTAACAATATCAAGCTTGCCATCCCCATCCAAATCTCCAATTTGAAGATTAGAAGGATCAATTCCTGAGATAAAATCTTTTTTAGATGTAAAAATGGTGCTGCCTGAAAAAGAAGGCATAAAAGGTTTTTCAGAATAACCGGTTAAGTTGGTCGAGAGGTCTGTTACAGCGATAGGCTGATAAGTAACAGCCGAAGGGATATAAACATTAATGTTTGTACTAGAACAAGATATTATTTTGGCTCTAGCAGAACCAAAATAAACAGCATTCCCAGTGCTTAAAGGATTAAAATTTTTACCATAAATATTTAGCGTATTATTCGCTGGAGATGGTTCTAAAACATATCCAGAAACAATAGGTGGATTTTGAGCAAAACATTGAAAAGAATGAATTGTTACCATTACGAATAAAAGAAAATTAATACACTTATTCATCAATTGTTATAGACTTATTAAGAAAGTATCCGACTTGTTAAAATATTTTTATTTTGCATGAAGCAAAAAACAATTCTTTAAAGTAATCTATTATATAAAAGCTATCTAAATTTTAGTTTTCTTATGCTAAACTTTAAATGTCAGAATTATAATACACTATTCTTAAACGTATTGATGTCAAAAACAATGCCATTAAAATAACGTAATAAAAATTATCTTTTATATAACTAATAATCAATAATTTAAAATTATAAAAAAAATAATACACCGTATTATTTGTACAAAATACTTAATTTTAAATATAGAGAAAATAGTATTAAATTGACCTGATTTATTTAAGAAATAAGAAGAGGGAAAATTGAATTTTACCCTCATTAAGAAGAATTTTTTTTCACAAAAACAAGAAAAAAAAAAGAATAGAAATTATATGATAATTATTTTTGAAAAGGATCTTAAATTATAAATTTTAAATTGAAAATGTGTTTTGCTTTTCTATAAAAAAAATAAAGTGGATTATGCTATTAAAAAAAATAAATTTTGAATTTCATAAACAATCTTTCAAAAAAAATAGGCTTCCAAATTTGAAAGCCTATTTTTGTTAATTATATCTTCGTTTTAATAAATCAAAAAACTCTTCTGCCTCTGGACTTTTCAAATCCCATTTAAATTTTGGTAGATAGTTTTTTAACATTTGCTCTTTCGCTTCATTAAAAGTATTGCAAACTTCAAGCTCGTCTATAGCATTAGCAAAACTATTTGTCTCTCCTCCAAATAAATTATTTATAAAAAGAAATTTTTGGTTTAAAGAAATATTACCCTTAATAGACTCTATTTTTCTTTTTGAATGAAATTCCGATAAAGAATTTCCATTTTCATTATTTTTTTGAATAGATTCATTTAGGGTTAATACTTCATCAGAATTATCAAGGACTATAGTTGATTCTGAATAGTTAGATTCAATAATTGATACTTGAATATTGTGTTCCTTTTTTTCAAAATTAGAATCTATCTTAGGTTCTTGTTTTTCTTCAAGAACATTTTTAGAAATAGTTTTATTATTAACATGCTCATCTTTCAAAGAAAAACTATCAAAAAAAGAAGTATTTTTAGATTCAAATGGGTCGGAAACCACTTCTCCAATAATTTTTATTATATCTTGTAGGTCACTTTTGTGATCTTCTATCTTTTCTACTATTAAGATTTCATTAATCCAATCTATAGCCTCATTGGCATAAACAAAACTAAGTCCGTTTAATTTTAATAACAATTCTCTTAAAACCCAATTATAGTCTTTATAAAATTTTCCATTGGCTTTCAACCAATGTTCTGTGAGTTTAAAATCTGGTAAGTTTCTCATTTCTTCATTGAAAAACTGTTTCGGGTCAACAAATAAATCAATAGAAGATTTCGTAGCTCCTCTTAATAAAGACTCAAAATCCAAACTTTTAATTTTTATATGTCTTGAAATAACATTCATAAACTCTTCTAAAGCTTTTTGAACTTCCAAATCAGAAAAATCAAAATAAGGACTCCTAAATTTATTTGTTTCCAGTTGCCATTGGTTATATAACTCTTTAATTATGAAGAGATTTAATTGCTTTATTTCGGTTAGATTAATTATTTCAGAGCCAGAAATAGTTTCTTTATCATTAAAAAACTCTTCACATATTAGTTTAGCAAAATCATTTGAATAATTTTGTATTTCTGAAGCATTCCATTTGTTGGTCATTAATAAATTCTTTTGAATTGTAAAATAATTGGCTTTTTAAAAATATTGTAATGCAACTTTTTTGCCATTTAATTCATTAACGTAAAAATAGTTAAAAAAATGTTCATTGAACCAAAAAGAGGTGCTAGTAAAGGTACTAAAGCGGGCTGGATTGAGGTAATTGCAGGTTCAATGTTTTCAGGAAAAACGGAAGAATTGATTAGAAGATTAAAAAGAGCTAAAATAGCAAAACAAAATGTTGAAATCTTTAAACCAGTAATAGATACCAGATACCATGAAAGTGACATAGTTTCTCATGACCAATCTGCTATTCGTTCTACTCCAGTAAATACGGCAGATGAAATTTTGCTTTATACGGCTGATTGTGAAGTAGTAGGTATAGATGAAGCCCAATTTTTTGATAACGGTATTATAGACGTTTGCAATCAATTGGCATTGATGGGTAAGAGAGTGATAGTTGCAGGATTAGATATGGATTCAAAAGGAATCCCTTTTGGACCTATGCCTTCCCTTATGGCGGCAGCAGAGTTTGTTACTAAAGTTCATGCTATTTGCGTGGTTTGCGGAGATATAGCTCACTACTCTTATAGAACTGTAAAAAATGAGAAACAAGTAGTATTAGGAGAGTTAGATATATATGAAGCAAGATGCAGGACGTGTTTTAATATAGAACCAAAAAATTAATTTACTAAAAATATTTATTTTTGATAGGTTTAAAAAAGAAAAAACCTTCGAAATTACGAAGGCCTTTCTCACTTTATAGCCATGAAAACTAATATTCTTTTTAAACTAATGATAGTTTTAATTCATTCAACTTCTTTTTAACAGAAGTATCTATTTGAGTGTCTCCAACTCTTAAAACATAACCCCCAATTAAACTCTCGTCAATCTTATCTTCCAACTCTACTTTCATTTTAGTAGCCTCTTCTACTAAACGAATAAACTCTTCTTTTTGTTTTAAAGTTAGCTCCTCGACAGAAGTAACTGTAATTTTCTGAATCCCATTTTGTTGATTAAAAATTTTTTGAAATTCTTTTGCAATAGGATATATCAGTTTCTCCCGGTTCTTTTTGGTTAAGACTCTAAAAATGGAGAAAGTAACTGGATTAATGTTGTTTTTAAATATTGCATTTAAGATATTCAATTTTTTATCGTGCCTAACAATTGGATTTGCCATTACTGCAACAAAATTGCTATTTTCATTACAAATTTGCTCAAAAAATGTCATGTCTTTATTCACCTCTTTTACCACTCCTTTTTCATTTGCTAAGTCAATTAACGCCTTGGCATAACGATAAGCTACTATTGATTCTGACATAAAATTATAATTGTTCTAAAAGAAAAGTAAAAATTCTACTAATTAATTTAATTTGGTATCAGCTATCAATTCCGATACAAAAATTTGTTGTGATTTTTTGTCCGCTAATTCTCTTCGAATAACTTTTTCAGCTATCTCTATAGAAAACTTTGCCATATCTTCCTTGATTTGGGCAGTCATAGCTACTCTTTCTTGTTTAATAGCCTCCCTTGCATCGTTCATTATTTTAGTGCTTTCATTAACTGCTTTAGATTTGGCTTCAATAATTAATCTTTCAGAGGCTTCTTTAGCTTGTTTAATAATTAAATCACGCTCTTTTCTTGCTTCAGCTTTTTCGGCTTCATTGTCAGATTTCAATTTCGCCATTTCAGCTCTAGTTTCTTCGGCCATTTTTAAAGCAGAATCAATATTTTCGTTTCGTTCTTTCAGGCTACTTAAAATAGGTTTCCAAGCAAATTTGCTTAAGAGAAAAAATAAAACACCGAAAATGATAATCATCCAAAGTATCAAGCCCGGATTTGGGGTTATTAAATCCATTTTTTAAATAATATTAAATAAAATAAGTTTATATAAATTAAATTTTCAAAACCTAAAAAAATCGAATTTTAGATTTTATTTTAAAAGGAGTAATAACGCCTAATGCGAATACTACTCCTTAAAAACACTTTTTGGAATTACCCTAAGGCCACCAATAAGCAAAGTACTACAGCAAATAAAGCCACAGCCTCAACGAATGCCGCGATGATAAGCATCATTGTTTGGATTTTGCCAGAAGCTTCAGGCTGACGAGCAACCCCTTCCATAGCAGATCCACCAATACGACCGATACCAATACCAGCACCTACTGCTGCAAGACCTGCACCAATACCAGCACCCATTACTGCAAAACCGTGACCACTATCAGCGGCTACTTGCAAAAGAATTTGTAATAAAGACATGATTAAAACAATTTATAAATATAAAAAAAAATACACTCTTGGATAGTTATGATTTAAAACCTTTAATAAAAATTTAATCTATTGTACATAAAGGAATTTAAGTCAAAACACAATTAAATATTTATCAATGCGCATGATCTGTTCCATGAGCTTCTTCAATAGAACTACCAATATACATTGATGACAATAGCGTAAAAATGAAAGCCTGCAAAAAAGCAACTAATAGTTCAATGATGTTCATAAAAGTAGCAAAAATTGTTACTCCAAATCCAACAGCATAACTTTCAAAAATAAATATTAGACCAACTAAACTTAGAATAATAACGTGCCCTGCTGTGATATTAGCAAATAACCTTATCATTAATGACATAGGCTTCATTAATACTGAAACGGGTTCTAAAATCCAAAACAAAGGTAATAACCACCCTGGAACTCCTGGAGGCTTTACCAAATGCAACCAATACCCTTTATTTCCGCCAATATTAGTTATTAGAAAAGTAATAATTGCTAAAACTAAAGTAACAGCAATATTTCCAGTAACATTGGCTCCTCCTGGTAAAAGACCCAAAAGGTTATTAAACAATATAAAGAAAAACAAAGTAAGGAGATAAGGTAAATATTTTGCATAGTTTTTACCAATACTCGGCTTTACAACCTCATCTTGGATAAAAACAATTATAGGTTCTAGGAAAGATTGAATACCACTAGGAGCTTTACCTCTATTTTTGGAATATCCTTTAGATACCAACAAAAAAACTACTAATAATAAAACAGCACTAAGTAGCATAGATGCCACATTTTTAGTAAATGACAAATCCCAAACTTTAACAGATTCATCTATTTTACCATTTACCCCTAATTTATGAATGTGCTCATGTTCATTAATAAAGCCATTAAATACATTATTATTTTCATGAAATCTATTAAAAGAAAAAACATCAAAACCGCCTTGTTTGGTATAAAGTATTACAGGTAAGGGAATAGAAACACCGTGGGTAAATTCCCACTCATGTGAATCCTTTATATGGTGAAAAATCATTTCACTTATATTAAATTTTTCTTTGGTTTCTTCCGCATGTTGCGGCTCTTGAGCAATCGAAAAAGAGGAAACAAGCAAAATAATAACTGAAACAAACGTATATACTTTCAACATTCTTTTTTAAGTAATTAATCTAAACAAAAGGGTCAAACCCTCAAAATCGACGCAATTTACGAATAAAAACTGAAATTTCAAAAATTGTAAAAAATAAATATAGTACAATAGTATTAATGACAAATAAATTACGATTTTCTTTAAATTTAAAAATTCCGAATCCAATAAACATTAAAATTAATACAATTCGAATAACCACCGCAGATAGATAAAATTGGATGAATTTTTCTCGGTTGTTTTTCATTCCTAAGTCAACTAACATAGTAACTAGAAAATTTAAGGAAACAAAAAAAGCAAAAATTATCCATTTTTGAGGATGCAAATACCTAGAAAATGGAGACATGGAAACTAAAAATAATACAATAAAAGATATAATGTCTGCTAAATAATTTTTAAAAATCATACCTACCTGTTTTGATTGCAAAATTAACTTATAAAATTCGGAAAAAAATAAATATTGAACTATTTCAAGACAAAATGAAATAAACATCTGTGAATTAATATGATTGGGTTATACAAAAGCAAGAACAAGGAATTTAGCACACTTTTACTCCTTTTTTTTTAATATTATTTAGATGCTAATTAACTTTTTTTTCCTACTTTTGTTTCCCCCAAAAAAAAATACTGTACCTAAATAGTAATATTGATTAAAAGATTGGAAATTCAAGTTCAAAATAGTGTGGAATTGGTTTGGCGAGATTGCCTATCAGTAATTCGAGAGAATGTAACTGACCAGAGTTTCAAAACTTGGTTTGAACCTATTATTCCATATAAACTGATAAATAAACGTTTAATAATTCAAGTTCCAAGTCAATTTTTTTATGAATGGTTAGAAGACAATTATGTAAAAGTTTTAAGAAAAGCTTTGGATTTTTCTATTGGAAAAGAGGGTCAATTGGAATATTCAATAATAATAGATCGAGGCCCAGCCAAAAATAATCCAATTGCCAATACTAATTTAACGCCCAAATTAGAACCACAAAAAACTAAAAACTCATTTTTTAAAACTCAGCAGGATCCAGATGCTAAAATTAAAAATCCATTTGATGTTAGAGAAATGGCGAGTGCAAATATTAACTCTTTCTTAAAAACTAGCTACTCATTCGATAATTTTGTGGAAGGTGATTGTAACAGATTAGCCAGAGCGGCTAGTTTTGCAGTTGCTCAAAAACCAAGCACCACTTCTTTTAATCCTTTAATGATATACGGAGGTGTAGGTTTAGGTAAAACACACCTTGTTCAAGCAATAGGAAATTATATTGAAAAAAACTCTGAAAAGAAAAAATTTGTCCTATACGTTTCTTCTGAAAAATTCACTAGCCAATTTATTAATTCCATAAGAGAAAATAGTTTGCAAGATTTTATGGCATTTTATATGCAGGTTGATGTGCTAATATTAGATGATGTTCAATTTTTATCCGGAAAGGAAAAAACACAAGAAACGTTTTTTCATATATTTAATCATTTACATCAATCAGGAAAACAGATAGTAATGACTTCTGATAGACCTCCAAGAGAACTTTCAGGAATGGAAGATAGGCTTCTTTCGAGGTTTAAATGGGGATTGACTGCGGATATTCAAGTTCCAGACCTTGAAACTAGAATTGCAATTATTTCTAATATCGTAGAAGAAGAAAATGCAGTCATAGATAAAGAGGTGGTTGAGTATTTAGCATATTGTATAGATTCAAATGTTCGGGAATTAGAAGGAGTTGTCATTTCATTAATCGCTGATTCTGCTCTTACAAGACGGAAAATAGACTTAGAAATGGCTAAGTTTAGAGTTAAAAGCATTGTGGAAGAAAGTCAAAAAGTGATTTCAATAGACAAAATTATTGACGTTGTAACCAATTTTTTTCAAATAAAAGTAATTGAAATTAAGGGCAAAACAAGGCTCCGAGAAGTAGTAGTACCAAGGCAAATTGCTATGTATCTAGCAAAAGAATATACTCCACTCTCCCTAAAAGCTATTGGATACCATTTTGGAGGTAGAGATCATAGCACTGTTATTCACGCAATTCAAACTGTAAACGATTTGATAGATATCGATAAAGGAATTGCTAATTCAGTTAAAGAACTCAAGGTTATTTTCAAAAAGTAACATTTAATTTACTGAAAATAAAGTATCTATGATTTTAAAAACTTGAGGTAGAACTAAATGGTTCTCATCATTTTTTATAATAAAATCTGCAATTTCCATATACTCTTTCTCGTTTTTTTGTCTTTTTAAGATTTCATATATATCTTCCTTAGTTCTGAAAGAATCTCTTTTCAAAATCCTTTGAATTCTTATCTCTATTGGGGAAGAAACCACGATTATTTTGTCTAATTGATTATCTTTTTTCATAATTGCTGCCTCTTTTATTACCATTTTCGAAGCAGAATGATTAAAAACCCATTTCTCAAAGTCCTCTTCTACTCTTGGATGAACCAAATTGTTGAGCTTTTCTAATAAAATTGGATTTCCAAATACTTTTTGACCAACAAAAACTTTATTGTATTGACCATTAAGGAAATAAGAATCTGGACCGAAAAGTGTTTTAATATCTTCCAAAAGATTTTGATTGTTTTCAATCAAATATTTAGCTTTTACATCAGCTTCGTAAACTGGGATATTTAAAATAGAGAAAACTTTTGAGATAATGCTTTTTCCACTGCCTATTCCTCCCGTGAGACCAATTTTTAATGTCATAACTCTTTAAATTCTTTTTTATTTCTAATAAAGTAATCCCAAATAATTGACTTTTTATATAAGTTTTGAAAGCCTAAAAATTGTGTAGATCGTTTTGTTATCAACTTTGGAATAAGTGAATAAAAAGAGAAATGAGCTTTTAAAATGGCGAAAATATCTTTAAAAGACCCCCCTTTTAGAAATTTCAAAGCCGAAACACCATCTAAGATTAAACGAAATAAAAGAATTGGAATTAAAAATTTAGAAGGCAAATTTTTAAATAGCATAGAAAGGTTATTTCTATAATTTAAAAAGGTTTTGAATGGATTAGACTTGTTTAAAGTACCTCCTCCAACATGAAATACTGAAGATTTGGGACAATACATAACTTTAAACCCCTCATTTTGAAATCTCCAACATAAATCAATTTCTTCCATATGTGCAAAAAAACTAGCATCAAAACCACCTATGGCATGAAAAACCGATGACTTTAAAAACAAACAAGCACCAGAAGCCCAAAATATTGGATATTCTTCTTCAAACTGGCCATTATCTTTTTCAATTGATTCGAAAATTCTACCTTTACAAAATGGATACCCAAAAATATCTAAAAAACCACCTGCTGCTCCTGCATATTCGAAATACTCTTTTCTATTGAAATCCAGAATTTTTGGTTGAATAGCAGCAATTTGACTATCAGACTGTGCAAGTATTTCTAAAGGATCAAGCCAATTATTTGTTACTTCGACATCTGAATTTAATAAAACATAATATTCTGAATCAATTTGTTTTAATGCTTCGTTATAGCCACCAGCAAATCCAAAATTTTGAGATAATTTAATAAGATGTATTTCAGGATAGGAAGCCTCTAAAAAAGGAATGGATAAATCTGATGAGAAATTATCGACTACAAATATTTTAGCAGTTGCTGAAAATTTTACAACGGAGGGCAAAAATTTTTGGAGAAATTCTTTCCCATTATAATTTAATATAACAACTGCCGATTTAAAATTCATTATTTGTTGAACAAATTTGCTAAATCAAACCCTGGAATCTTAGGTAAAATACCTTCAGTTGCTTTGCTCATTTCATTTTTAGCCAAAATTTCTACTTTAGAAAATGCAATATTAGCTGCAGCAACTATTAAATCCTGTAAAATCGTAACTTCTTCGGGCTTAACTAATTCTGGTTCAATTTCAATTTTCAATATTTCTTTTTTGCCATTTACTAAAACTTTTACCATTCCTCCTCCAGCTTCACCTGAAGCTACTATATCAGCAAGTTTTTCTTGGGCATCTTGCATTTTTGATTGCATTTCTTTGACTTTGCCCATCATACCCATCATATCCATCATTGACATACTTTTTAATTAATATTAATACAAAATTAAAAATATAATTGATGCCTCAACCACAAGAACTCATTTTTGTAGGCAATTTACTTCCTAATTTTTATAAGCTCCATTTTCTATATAGATTTTAACGCTATATATTTCAATTAAATCAGGGGTCTATTTGGTATTTATTTTTACACTCCAAATCTCATTCTACCTAATTATTCATTAAATTATTTTTAAAAATTATTTTAGATTGAAATTTTATAATAGATTGTATTATTTTTAATTAATTATTATAATACCAAGAAAATGAAATTCCTCTTTTTATTCTTTTTTTGCATATTTTATGCAAGTGCTCATTCTATTCCAGAAAAGTCAATTAAAAAGCATATCTCTTTTTTAGCATCGGACCAACTAAAAGGAAGAGGGACAGGAACAGCAGAAGAAAAAATTGCAGCTAACTATATTATTAAGAATTTCAAAAAAATAGGTTTAAAACCAGGTGGTGAAAATGGAACGTTTCTACAGGTATTTCCTGCTAAAAAAGGCATCCCACCAAATAGCAAAACTGTAAATGCCTCCAATGTAATTGGATTTTTAGATAATAATCAATCCAAAACAATAGTGATTGGTGCACATTATGACCATTTAGGAATGGGAGACCAAGGCAGCTCTTTGCAAAGCAATTCTATTGGAATGGTTCATAATGGTGCTGACGATAACGCTTCTGGAGTTGCTGGCATGTTGGAATTGGCGAAATATTATAGCAAAAATGAGATTAAAGAAAATTATAACTTCTTATTCATTGCCTTTTCAGGAGAGGAATTAGGTCTGATGGGCTCTAAATTTTTTCTGGACAATTCAATATTAAAAGTGTCTAATATTAATTGTATGATAAATTTAGACATGATTGGAAGGTATCGGGAAGAAAAAGGAGTTAGCATTGGAGGAATTGGTACAAGTACTTTTTGGGAAAACAACGCTGCAAAACTAGCCAATGATTTAGGAATTAAATATAATTTAGATTCAACTGGAATTGGCCCTTCTGATCATGCCTCTTTCTACTTAAAAGATATTCCTGTTTTATTTTTATTTACTGGAGCACATCCCGAATATCATAAACCAAGTGATGATATAGCATTAATTAACATAAAAGGTGAAGCTTTGCTTTTAAAGTATGTTATTAAAGTAATAAACCAAATCAACCTTAGTCCAATTCTTGATTTTAAGAAAACTTCAAATCCGCATTCAAATGCAACTAAAAGTTCGTTTAAAGTAACTTTGGGTGTAATTCCAGATTATTCTTTTGATGGTATTGGTTTAAGATTAGATGGCGTATCTGATGGAAGACCAGCAGAAAAAGCAGGAATAAAGACGGGTGATATAATTTTAAAAATTGGAACATTTGACATAAAAGATGTGTATGGTTATATGGAGGCTTTAAGTAAATTTGAAAAGGGATCAACAGTAAAAGTCCTTTTGAAAAGAAAAGAAGAAACTATGGAGGTAGATCTCACATTTTAAATATGGATAAAAAAAATATAACATTGGTTTTAGGAGCAAGTACTAAACCTGGTAGATATGCCTTATTAGCTGCTGAAAAATTACAATCCAAAGGAATTGGAATAGAACTTCTTGGCAAAAAAGAGGGTACAATTGGAAATGTACATATAAAAACAAAAATGGAAGAAATTAGCTCCAATATTGACACTGTTACTATCTATTTAGGAGAAGATAATCAAAAAGAATATGAAGATTTTCTTTTGAAAATGAGGCCAAACAGAGTTATATTTAACCCTGGTGCTGAGAATGTTGCTTTAGAAGAAAAGCTTAAAGCAGAAGGGGTTGAAGTGTTGGAGGCCTGTACACTAGTACTGCTTTCCACAGGGCAATATTAAAGGGAACTTTTAAAACTCACTTTATTTTCACATCTCCATAGTTTGAAATAATTACTATTTTAGAATTCCCAGCATTTTTGCCTATTTTTCCTTGGTAAAAATTGGAAATATTAATTTTCTGATTTTTAGGATTTCTTACCTCGCTTTCGGAGTTTCTCAAATATTTTACTAATAAATCAGAATTGATTTTAAAACTACCATGTGTAGTCTTAATATCAAAATTGCCGGAAAATGTTTCAGAAACAGGCAAGTTTATATCAGAATAATTAACCAATAATTCTAAATTTTTAATTTTGTCGTTTATTTCGCCAATTACTAATTTGTTGGTGTAATTTAATTTAAGTTTAACTCCTTCTGTAATACTACCTAAAACTCCTTCTGAATAATTTAATACTCCTGCAATATCTGAAAGAGTTTTCACTCTAAAGTTTCCATGATTATTATTGATTTTGATGTTTTTAGCATCCCCTAAAGCCACATTCGTATAGTTGGCATTGAAATTACCTCCGTTCATTGATTTAATATTGGCAGAACCGAAATTCAGATTCAGATTCGAACCTGTATTGATTATATCATCCGCTTGTAAATCACAATAACTTAGATTTAAACTTAATGGAGCATCAAAATGAGGAATTATAACCGTGCCAAATGAATTTGTTAAATCTAATTCAGCATCGTTGGGCATATAGACCACATAATTTATTCTAAAATTGGTTTCTTTTCCTCTCTGCCAGTTACTTTTACTCATTTCATTTCTTTTAATTTCTGTTTTAAAAAAAACATCATCTTCAATTTTATCTGAAGTAACATTGACTGAATTTAGAAAATTTTCAACCAAATCCAAACTTGGCGCATTGGCAGTTACGGTCACTTTTGCCTGAACTTGTTTTTGGTTCCAAAAAACAATTTTTACATCACCAAACTGATTATTAACATGTAAAACTCCGGAGGAATTAAAACTATTACTCAAATTATACTCTTTTTTCTTTTCTATTAAAGCTATTTCTTTTGCAAAAACAGGGTATAAAAATATATCAGCAATTAATAAAAAAAATAGTATCGACCTCTTCATATTAAGATTTATTTTTAAACTTTACTTTTAAATGTATCTCTTCTCTTTAAGTTTCTCTACAATTTCCAATTGGTTGTTTAAAAGCCCAATTTGAAGTTGTAAATTTTGAACCATAGCTTCTAATAATTGTTTTTGGTTGGGATTGTTCGGCAATTGGGCCTTTAGCTTATTGAAATCCTCTTTCAAAGTGTCAAAATCTGAAGTAAAAGATTGAAGTAAATCAGGATTTTTAACAATTAGCGACTCTAAATCTTCTTTCTTATCCTCTACTAGTTCTTGATAGTTAACCAAGGATTTTGAAAACATTGGATCAATACTTTCATAAGCTTTGTATTTGGTATCATTAAATGATTTTCTCCCCAAAAAATATCCAATTGATAAACATATAACAATTCCAGCAGCAATCTTTAATAATTGATAATTGTTAAAAAAGTCTAGCTTTTTCTTTTCCTTTGGTAATTTTTCTTCAATTTTCGACCAAAGGTTTAGCGGCAAATTTTCTTCAAAACTTTCTATATTTTTTATAATTATTTCTTCGATCTTCATATTTTTATTCCGCCATTAAGGCTAATAATTTATTTTTTCCTCTTAAAAACTGACTTCTGGATGTGCTTTCGTTGATTCCTAAAATTTGTCCTATCTCTTGGTGATCATAACCTTCAAATAGGTATAGATTTAAAACTACCCTAAATCCTTCTGGAAGCAGATTTAAACAAGTTTTTATTTTTTGAATAACAAAAGTGTTCTCTTCTATATCATTCTTGTTCTCTTCCAGCAAATCTCCAGCATGCAAACTTATATCTTCAAAAACTAATCTTCTTTTTCGAAGCTTAGTGATGGCTTTATTGACCACAATAGTTTTTAACCATGCACCAAAGGTTGACTCAGCTCTAAATGTATGGATTTTTGTAAAAGCCTCTAAAAAGGATTCTTGCATAACATCTTCTGCATCTTCCTGAAAACTAACTATTCGCAAACACGTGTTATACATTGCTTTTGCATAGAGATTATATAGGTCAAACTGAGCTTTTCTGTTGCCAGCTTTACACAACTCTACCAGTTGTAAACTAATATCTATAGTATTTTTGACAGTCAAACTAGATTTGGTTTCAATACAAAGACCAAGATAAAATTAAATCGTTGCATGAAACAAAAAAAATCTCAAAACTTTAAGATTTGAGATTTTTTTGTTATGAATATTTGAATTAATTTTTGCCGCTGCTACCCACTCCAGCTTCTTTTTCTTTTAAAGCTTCTTGCATTGGGTTAGCGCCTCTACTAAATGACTGCTGTTTTATTAATTGAAATTTTGTAGGTGATTCTGGCTCTCTAGGAAACATATTATTTGATGTATCAATATCAGCAGTCTCAAAATATGGATCTAATTTAAATTTCTTTACTTTTTTAGCGGTTGGAATTGTTTTTGTAATTTCAACATCATTTAATCTCCATATTTCAGCAGGATATCTAAAATCCTCGGTAGTTCCATCCTCAAACTCGGCTTGAATAATTACTGGCATTACCAAACCCCCTTTGTTTTTTATTTTTATTGCATAATAATTCATACCAGACCCTAATAGTTTTTGATCTTCTGGAGATAAAGTAGATTTATAGGCATCAAACTTCTTTTGATCTGCCTCAGTAACTTTATAAGGATCATGGGTATTATAGAAATCTTTCATACTAGGGTCTGCCTCCACCACTGATTGAGGAATATCTTTTTGATTTCTCATAGTACTTAACGTCTTCTTTTTGTCATCTGACTCTTTTTTTGATTCTGCTTTTGTAATTTCTGGATTTTGAGTATCTAAAGCAAACCATTGTACTTCCACCATATCTTGGTCTGTAGCTTCTACAGAATAAAACCAACCTTTCCAAAACCAATCTAAATCTACTCCTGATGCGTCTTCGAGTGTTCTAAAAAAATCTGCAGGCATTGGGCTTTTAAAAGCCCATCTTCTTGCATATTCTTTAAATGCCGCATCAAAAAGCTGACGTCCCATAACGGTTTCTCTTAAAATATTTAAACCTGTAGCTGGCTTAGCATACGCATTTGGACCAAAAGCCATTATATTATCAGAAGAAGTCATAATTGGAACTTGTTGAGAAGGATCTGTTTTCATATAAGGAACAATGTTTTGAGGCTCTCCCCTTCTTGATGGATAGTTTTTATCCCATTCTTGTTCGGCTAGATACTGACAAAAGGTATTCAATCCTTCATCCATCCATGACCATTGTCTTTCATCCGTATTTACAATCATCGGAAAGAAATTATGCCCAACTTCGTGAATTATAACTCCAATCATTCCATATTTTGTGGCTTCGGAGTAAGTACCATCAGTCTCGGGTCTTCCTCCATTAAAACTTATCATAGGATATTCCATTCCCCCACCAGCTGTAGCATGACAAGAAATTGCAACAGGGTAAGGATATTCGATTGTACGATTTCCATAGGATCTCAAGGTATGCTCTACTACTCTTGTAGAATACTTTTCCCAAAGTGGATTTCCTTCTTTTGAATAAAAAGACATACTCCATATTTTTCTTCCATTATTATATACATCGGTTTGCATAGCATCCCAAATAAACCTACGAGAAGAAGTAAATGCGAAATCTCTAACATTTTTTGCTGTATAAATCCAACTTTTCTTATTAGTACTTTTTGTTTTAATT
>JANNWE010000589.1:0-8012 GCA_031414675.1 Cytophagaceae bacterium | reverse complement strand
AAACACCAATGATTTATTAATGCTTATTTCCAATAGTTGATAAGCAGCCGGAGCCGGTAAATAATCTCCACCAAATAATAAAAGAGCATTGGTTGAACTAGAATTTCCAAAAATATTTTTAATTGGAACCCTATTTTGTTTAGCAACATAGATATGTCTGAAAGTCATTTCAGAAATAAGAAAAGAGGTGGGCAAAAAGATAATGGAATTGTCAAACTTATTGGCTGGAATAAAAATTAATGGTTGATTTCTTACTCTATCATCCGCCCAGATAAAAGATACTTGGCTTTTTAATTGTAAAAGGTTTTCAATTATTTGATATCTATTTGTGAAATCAATACCTTTAAATAATGCATTCGTCTGAGAATAAGCAAACTCTGGGAAGGCACCTCTAATTGTCAAAACGCTTTCACCAGTTGGAGCTATAAAAATATAATTATTGATAAAATTGGCATAAAAATTAACTTCAGAATCTAAATGTTTAAATTTAGTATTAAAATTTATAGAATTACTAAAGGCTTTTTCAACTCCCAAACTAGAATTGCCTTTTTCATAGGTAGCGGATCCATGATGAACCCCGTCACTATATAATTCATTAACAGTTGGAGGTCTCCAAGCCGAGGCACTTGTAAAAGTAAAACCAACATATTTGTTTAATTTTCTATTTATACTGAAAGTGCCTGAAAAGTTTTGGTTACTTAAATTATCAATTGTCACTATATTTTCTAATCTTTTCAAATAAAAAACTTGAAGATTTCTTATATCGTATCTTCCTCCTATTTCAAGGTCAAATTTAGGATGAATCCACCTTTCGACAAAGAAAATACCTGAAGTAAAATTTTTAAAATTTGGAATTAAAACTCCACTTTTAAAGGGGGCTTTTATCTCTCCAGTAGAAATATTAATTTGGTTTAAACCATTTGAACCAAAAAAACCAGTGATTTTCTTAAAAATAGGCTTATGATTAAAAATAAATTCATAAGTAGTACTATTAATTTTAAATGTCTGGGCTATATTTCTATCTCCCCTTAATACATCAATTTCAGACCTAAAATTATATTGATGGCCCAAAATGAATTGCACACTCTGATTAGACTTTAGGTTAAAATTAGATTTTAGTTTAATTAAGTTATGTTGGATATCTTGAAAAGGTCTTCCAATTGAATATGAAAATTCTTTCGGGGTATATTCGGGAAGGGGTTCTGCTCGTTCTATTGCAATTTTCAAATCACTTATATTTCCAATATGTGATCCAGAAAATATTCCAATTTTAGAATTAAATTGACTAAAAAATACTTTAAAATCTGCTTTTTTTAAGACATAAGACGATTCTAATGAAAAATTAAACTCTGTAAAACCTGTATTAGCCAAATTATAAGTTGGGGTATTAACAATACCTGCTTTTTTACCGGTGGCTTGTATTCTCCATGCAAAGTTTTTTAGTTTTGGAATGCCCCCTTCTACTATCCCAGAGATTCCAATTTGTCTTCCATTAGAAGATAAAAAATTATTAATTTCAGTTTTAACACTGTCAAGTGGTTTTAAATCAGCACTTTCTACAATTATTACTCCTCCAATAGCATCAGACCCATATCTTACTCCTCTTGCTCCTTTCAAAACTGTAATTTTTTTGGCTAGAAAAGGGTCTATTTCTGGGGCATGCTCATTTCCCCATTGTTGGCCTTCATGTCTAACTCCATTATTTAATGTAAGTATTCTATTGGAATGCAAACCTTGGATGACTGGTTTTGAAATGGTACTACCCGTCTGAATCATGCTTACACCAACCAATTGCTCCAAGGTATTAGCTAAATTTTGACCCGATTTTTTTTGAAGTTCATCAGCAGAAAGACTGAGTTGATTATTGCCTATGTTTTCAACCCTTTTTGCTGAGATATTTATTTCTTCTAAATGAAGTTCTTTTTCAGTTAAATTTATGTTTTGCTTTGTTTCATGTGTGAGATTTAAATCATAGCTTTTACTTTCATATCCTAAAATACTGACAGTTAAGAGAAATTTACCTTCACATAATTTTTCGATTCTGTAGTTTCCATTTATGTCAGAAATGGTAGATTTATTCTGTTTTTCAATGTTTACTAGTGCACCCACCAAAGGCTCTTTAGTTTGTTGATCTATAATTTTTCCAACAATAAAGCATTCGCAAGGCAGGACTTGGCTTTTTGCTATTGGACAGATTAAAAAAATAAAAAATAACGTATAAATATTTCTCAACACTTACTTTTGCAACAGTATTGCAAAAATACAAAAAAAGCTCCAAAGAGTAACTAAATGGAGCTTTTTTTTAAATATTATAAAAAGATTTTATTGCAATTTTGCCATATGCCCCTCATAAATTTTCTTGTATTTTTCAGCCAATGGTTTATCATATTGCTCAGCGGCAGAATATAACATTTGAATGTTTCTCATATCAGATTGGATAATTGCCTCAATATTTGAGTCACCCCATTGTTTATCTCCTCTGGTCTTACTTTTTTCAATAAAATATTTAAGTTCCTCGTCTGCTCTTTTGACAATAACATCTGAAACTTTTTTTGCTTTGTCATTTTTCCCAATCTCATAGTAAAAAATAGGAAAATTAGCAGTTAATTGATCGTAAGGAATAGAACTATCTGGCATTATTTTTAAAGCCTTATCTAAAATTCTTTCTGCCTCTTCTTTTTTGCCTTCTCTAACCAACTGATCAACTAAGCGAATAAAAGCAAATCTAGCAGTAATAATTGGAACTCTTAAATAAGTTTCAGAGTCATAATAAACTTTGGGATTGTCAAGATTTCGCCAAAACATTTTATTATTTAATCTTTCCGTCATCACATCTGAATTTACAAAGCCATCTTTTGCTCCTTCTATTTTAAAAGGCATTAATCTATAGGCATAACCCTCTAATTGACAATATTCTTTTAAATTTAGATAAGAACTAGGAGATAATGTTCCTGCAAAATATATGGGTCTTTTCCAATCATTTTGAGCTATCATATCTAGTACTAACAAATCATTTTTCAAAATATCCTTTTCACCAAAATTCCATTCCATTCTACCTTTGACCAGGGCTTTATATTTTTCAGGCACAAAACTCATTTGAGCTACTTTCTCTGCATCAAAATCCAAATAAAAATTTGCAGATGGTAAAACATTTATCATTTCTCCTGAACTTACTTGCATCTGTATAGCTGGATCATTATTTTTCACCAAATTAAGGTATTCTTTTAGGTTAATCCCGGCTTCTACCTGTGGGTTGGGATTCTTATAAAAAGGAATTTGATCATTAATTCCTTTATTGTAATTATCAATATTAAACGAAATTGGTAAAGCTTCTGATTCATAAGTTTTACGTTTCATTTGGTCAATATACCATTCTGTACCCAATAAACTCAAATTACAAACTCTTACATCGGTTCTAAATCCTTCCACTTCTTGAACATACCACAAAGGAAATGTATCATTATCACCACCTGTAAATAGAATAGCATTCTTTTCGCATGAGTTTAATAAATTTTTTGCAAAATCTATTTGATGATAACGATTAGACCTGTCGTGTCCACTCCAAGCTTGATTTACCATTATAATTGGCACAATAAGCCCAATTGCTGTTGCAGAAAAAGCCTTAATATTTTCATTTTTAAAGAATTTTAAAACATACTCAGCAATTCCCATTACGCCTAATCCTACCCAAATAGCAAAAAAGTAAAATGAACCAACATAAATATAATCTCTTTCTCTAGGTTCAACTGGAGGAGAATTTAGATATACAACTAAGGCGAGACCCGTTAAGAAAAACAATAAAAACATCACTATTGCATCTTTCTCTCTTTTAAAGTAAAGATATAATAAGCCTAGAATACCAAGAATGGCGGGTAGTCCAAAATAATTAGTTCTGCCTTTGTTTTTCGCATAACTTGGCGGTAAATCGCTTCTCTTTTCAAAAATATTCGTAGCTTTTGCACCTTCAATATCTGATGACCTACCCCAAAAATTCCAGATGAAATACCTCCAATACATATGACCAAACTGGTGGCTAAACATAAATGATAAGTTGTCAAACAAACCAGGTCTTTGGCCTTCACTGAGCCCTAATTTACTTTTATATAAAGAAATATGGCTAGGGTCTTGGCTCCAAACCCTAGGTAAAAGCATTTTTCCATTATTATCCCAAACATATTCAGGATTATAGTCATACACTTCATATTTTTTATCTCCAACTTTATAACTAGGCTCTCCTTTATTAATAGCAGAAAGCTGAGCAGTGTAAATCGGACCATATAATAATGGACGGCTTCCATATTGCTCTCTTTTGAGGTAATAGGTGAAATTCATAACATTGCTAGGATTGTTCTCATTAATTGGAGGATTATAATTCGAACGAATTAAAGCAATAGTATAAGTAGAATAGCCAATCAAAATAAAAGCAAAACTTAACAAAATAGTATTTGCAACATCTTTTCCATTTTTCTGTGTATAATAGATTCCATATCCTAAAGCTCCAATAAGAAGAACTATAAAGAAAATCATTCCTGAGGCAAATGGTAAACCAAACGTATTCACAAAAAGTCTATCAAACGCGAAACTTAAAGTAGGTAAACCAGTAATTAAACCCACCATGATGGCACCTAAAACAACTAAGCCACCTAAAAATGCTAGAAATCCCCCTTTAAAACTTATATTTTTAGATTTTTTAAAATAATATAGCAATGCTAAGGCAGGAATCGTTACTAAATTTAATAAATGGACACCAATTGAAAGCCCAACCAAATAAGCAATAAACAATAGCCATTTATTTTGTTTTGCTGAATCTTCAATCAATTCAAGTCTAAAAGCGGCCCAAACAACTATTGCGGTAAAAAATGAAGACATTCCGTAAACTTCTGCTTCGACGGCTGAAAACCAAAAAGAATCAGAAAATGCATAAACCAACGCCCCAACTAGCGAAGCGCCTAATACTTTAATTGTATCTGAAGTTTCAATTTCATCAGCATTTTTCCCTACTATTTTGCGGCCAATCAAAGAAATGGTCCAAAACATAAATAAAATAGTAAAAGCACTCGCTAAAACTGAAACCATATTTACCATTAAAGCAACTTTAGTAACATCAGAACCAGCTAACATGGATGCTAAACGTCCTATTAATAAAAAAAATGGAGCACCAGCAGGGTGCGGAACTTGCAATTTGAATGCACAAGCAATAAACTCTCCGCAGTCCCAAAAACTAGCTGTAGGCTCTACGGTTAGTGTGTAGGTAAGCAAAGAAATAAAAAATACAGCCCAAGCTCCAATATTGTTTAAATTTTTAAAATTCATAAGTGATTAATATTCAGGTAAATAAGATATTATTTTAATTCTATTTTCAAAATTAAATTCAAAATAACAAAAAATTAAGCATACAATTCGCATGTAAACTTATAAATAAAGTTAAATTTTTAGTTGAGTTCCTATATTAATAGTTTTTTCTAAAATTTTCGTAATTGTTTTAAAATCGTTGGGATTTGAAACAAAATCTATATTATTTACATCAATTTCGATAAATTTTCCGTGATCATATTGCAATTTAAATCTTTCATACAATTTATTTAGGCTTTTTAAATAGTTAATATCCATATTTTGTTCATAGTCTCTATTTCTCTTTTTTATTTGAGAAACGAGTTTTGGAGTATCTGCTTTGAGGTAAATCATCAAATCGGGCGGAGAAATTGCCTTCATTATTGTTTTAAATAAACTAGTATAAGTTTGAAAATCAGTTTCTGTCATTTTATTGCTTTCATATAAATTTTGGGCAAATATGTAAGCATCTTCGTAAATAGTACGATCTTGAATAATAGTTTTTTCTTGCTGATTTTTTATTTTTAAAACCTGCTCAAATCGACTATTTAAAAAATATATTTGTAAATGAAACGACCACTTTTCCATATCAGCATAAAATGGAGGTAAATAAGGATTTCCATCCACAGCTTCATAATATACTTCCCAACCATAGTGCTCTGCTAATTTCTCAGCTAAAGTAGTTTTTCCAGCCCCAATATTTCCAGTAATCGCAATGTGCATTAATTTCCTTTTAAGATTAAAGAAGTAAAATTAAGAGATTAATTGTTCAAAATCATAAATAGTTTTAATACGTTTCGTAATTTTGCATCTTGAAATCAACGATTGAAAATGAAAGATTTTAACGTTTTACTTTATTATATCTATTCCTCTATAGACAATTTAGTGGAGTATAGGGACTTACATCACCAATTTTGCATTGATAATAATTTGTTAGGCAGAATCATAATTGCCCCCGAAGGCCTAAACGGAACTGTTTCTGGATTAAAAAAAGATTGCGAAAACTATATGACTTGGATAAAGTCTGATAAAAGATTTTTGAATGTCGATTTTAAAATAGAATTACATCATGAAAATGTTTTTAATAAACTTTATGTAAAAATCAAGAAAGAGATTGTACATTCAGAGTTACCTGTAAATCCACTTATTAAAACGGGTATTCATTTAGAACCTTCTCAATTTAAGCAATTTTTAACTGATCCAGAAGTAGTGTTGGTAGACATGCGTTCCAATTACGAACATAATGTTGGAAAGTTTAAAGGGGCTATAACTTTTGATATGGAAAATTTAAGAGATTTACCCGATCATATTAAAGAAATTGACCATCTAAAAAATAAAAAAATAGTTACCTATTGTACTGGAGGAATTAAATGCGAAAAAGCTAGTTCATATTTATTAGATAATGGATTTAAAAACGTTTACCAACTTCATGGAGGAATAATTAAATATGGTTTAGAAGAAGGTGGTGAAAATTTTGATGGCAAGTGTTATGTTTTTGATGGAAGACTTACTACTGATGTAAATTCTATTAATCCAACAATTATTTCCTCGTGTTATTTGTGTGGAACTCCATCAGAAAGAATGGTGAATTGTGCCAACCCAGTTTGTAATGAACATTTGCCTATATGCGAAAAATGTGGTATCCTAATGGATGGGACTTGCTCGGTTGCTTGCAAAGATCATCCTAAAAAAAGAGAATATAACGGAACAGGGTATTATATGAAGCCAAAAGATGGTTATAAACCAGAATTGGCATTTAGAACTAGAAAAAACACTAAAAAACTTCATATAGTTGAAGATTTAGGGTACACTAAATAATTTTTATATTTCAATTCTAGATTCTCTTTTAGCATACTTATTATTAAAACAAATAAAGGATTCCAAAATAAATATGACCCAGCCATTAATTTTAATTACAAACGACGACGGCATTACTTCAAAAGGAATAAGAGTATTAATAGAAGAAATGGCTAAACTTGGAGAAGTTGTAGTTGTTGCTCCTGATAGTCCAAATTCAGGAATGGGTCATGCAATTACGGTGGATTCAACTTTACATATAAAAAAATCACCAATTTTTGGAAATATCCAATCTTATGAATGCTCAGGTACCCCGGCAGATTGTGTAAAATTAGCCAAACATGAACTTTTAAAAGGTAGAAAAATCGACTTAGTAGTAAGTGGAATTAACCACGGTAGTAATGCTTCTATCTCTGTTCTCTATTCTGGAACAATGTCTGCAGCCATTGAGGCTGCTATTGAAGGCATTCCAGCTATTGGATATTCTTTAAATGATTTTAGATATGATGCTGATTTTGAACATACACGACCTTATATTGCTAAAATTACGAGTGAAGTTTTAATCAATGGAATACCAAATAATGTAGCTTTGAATGTTAATTTTCCTGCTAAGTCTTCAGTGGCTATTAAAGGTTTAAAAGTGACAAGGCAAGCGAATGGCTTTTGGAAAGAAGAATTTGATGCCAGAAAAGACCCGCATGGAAGACCTTATTATTGGATGGGTGGAGAATTTGTGAATAGAGAGCCAGAAAACACCGACAATGATATTTGGGCAATAAATAACAATTATATAAGTATTGTTCCTTGCAAATATGATATGACAGCCCATGAGTCTATATCTGAAATTTCAAATTGGAATTTGTAGTTAAAAATTATAAAACAAT
>JANNWE010000588.1:0-2357 GCA_031414675.1 Cytophagaceae bacterium | reverse complement strand
ATCCCCTGTAATTATTGCTTCCATTTTTTAATTAATAACATTCAAATATAAACATAGAATGCTATTTTTCCAAAAATATCGGTCAATTAGCAGATAATCTAAAATATCGGTTAATTAGCAGATATTTCAGATTATCTGCTTTTAACCCGATATCTTAACAGAATATAAAATTAGAATTCCCTGATATTGGAAAATTAAATTCTCTTAGCCTTATCTTTGTAACAAAAACATCCTGAATGGATTATTTCAAAAATTTAACTGAACTATTAAAGATAGAAAAACTCGAAGATCAAGCTCAATATAAAAGACTTACTGAATCTACATCGATAGGAGAAAGACGAAACAATGGATTATCGTGGTATCCAATTGCTATAAGGGGGCAAGAAATAGGTAGAGGCGATTATTTGACCGTTGAAATAGAACGTACCACACATCAAGATTTATCTCACCAGTTTAGATTTGGAGTACCGGCAATTTTGTTTTCTAATCATGACCCAAAAACATATAAAATAGAAGGTATTATTACTAATCAAAGTGGAAATCGCCTAAAGTTAAATCTTAGAACCGACGAACTGCCAGATTGGTGTCGAGACGGGAAACTAGGAGTGGATGTTTTGTTTGACAATAATAGCTATGAAGAAATGTTTTTGGCTTTAAAAAATGCAGAAAAAGAAGAGTCAGATCTTGTAAAAACACTTATTGGAGAAAAATCGCCAAGTTTTAAGCCCAATGAGGCAGTTTATGCTAACAATTTGCTAAATGATTCACAAAATAATGCAGTAAATAAAATACTGAATACCAATTACTTGGCAATAATTCATGGCCCACCGGGTACAGGTAAAACCACTACCCTTGTACAAGCGGTAAAAGCTTTGGTAAATCAACAAAATGAAAAAGTTTTAATGGTAGCACCAAGCAACACTGCGGTTGATTTGCTAACGGAAAAGCTGCATAAAGCCGGCTTAAATGTGTTAAGATTAGGAAATCCAGTGCGAGTCTCAGAAGAGCTACAGGCACAAACTATGGAAGGGAAAATCAAAAGCCATCCTTCATTTAAAGATATAAAAACATGGAAGAAACAAGCCAATGAATACAAAAACATGGCTCATAAATACAAAAGGAGTTTTGGGAAATCCGAAAGAGATCAAAGAAAAGCGCTCTTTGATGAAGCCCACAAACTCATGAAAGAAGTAGAAAAAATTGAAGAATATATTATTGAAGATCTATCTAACAAAACTCAAGTTGTAACTGCCACATTAGTAGGTTCTAGTCACTATTCATTAAAACACTTAAAATATGACACAGTGTTTATAGACGAGGCTGGTCAAGGTATAGAACCCGCCTGCTGGATTCCAATTTTGAAAGCTAAAAAAGTAGTTTTGGCTGGAGATCATTTTCAATTGTCTCCCACTATAAAATCAGAAAAAGCAGGCAAAGCAGGCTTAGGAACTACTTTGTTAGAAAAACTTGCCATAAAATACCCCGAGGCAGTGGATATGCTAGAAGTGCAATACAGAATGAATGAAAAAATCATGCATTTTTCGTCTAAGATGTTTTACAAAAACAAACTTCAAGCACATGCGTCAGTAAGTAACCATGGCCTTTCGAATTTAAAGCCAGTGGAATTTATTGATACCGCTGGATGTAGTTTCGATGAAAAACTAGAAGGCACAAGTAGTACAAACCCAGAAGAAGCCTCATTTTTAGTGAGGCAATTAATAGCCTTATTTGAACTTCCTGAAATAGCTGCAAATCCACCAAGCGTGGCAGTTATTTCACCATATAAGCAGCAAATAAGTATATTAAAGGACTTAATTCAAGAAAGCAGTATACTTAAACCATTCATAAATACTATAAATACAAACACCATCGATAGTTTTCAAGGCCAAGAAAGAGACGCAGTTTTTATAAGTATGACACGTTCTAATTCAAGTGGAGAAATAGGTTTTTTAGCAGACACTCGTAGAATGAACGTAGCTATGACAAGAGCAAAAAAGAGATTAGTAATAATTGGAGATTCTGCCACAATAGGTAGTCATACTTTTTATAATGAATTCATAAGTTATTGTGAGTCAATAGACTGCTACACAAGCGCTTGGGAATTTATGTAAAAATTCTTAATTTAAAAAGCATACGATTTAAACAAAATGTGTAAATTTAAAATTAAAAAGCACTTTTATTTTTCAAATGGCAATTCCAATTAGTATCTTAATTCCTGCTAGAAATGAAGCCAAAGGCATAAAGAAAACCCTAGATTCTTTAAGTAAATTAAACTACCCATTAGAAAATTTGCAAATTCTAATAATAATTCTAAAGTATTGTCTGTAGAATTATCATTGGCTAATAAAATTTGTAAA
>JANNWE010000587.1:0-7894 GCA_031414675.1 Cytophagaceae bacterium | reverse complement strand
CATTACAATTACCGCCGCTCCAAAGTTTTTAACGGTGGTAGCTTGTTTAATAAATTCTGCTTCCCCGGCTTTTAATGAAATGGAGTTTACAATTCCCTTTCCTTGCACACATTTAAGTCCAGCTTCAATAATTTCCCATTTAGAAGAATCTATCATGATAGGAATTTTAGAGATTTCGGGTTCGGAGGCCACCAAATTCAAAAATGTGGTCATAGAGGCTATTCCATCCAACATTCCCTCGTCCATATTAATGTCTATCACATTAGCTCCGCCTTCTACTTGGTCTTGTGCTACTGCAAGAGCTTCTTCAAACTTTTCGTTTTTTATTAACCTTAAAAACTTTTTAGAGCCTGTTACATTTGTCCTTTCTCCCACATTTACAAATCCTAGTTCTTTGGTAAGTGTCATCGGTTCTAAGCCACTTAGCCTTAACAAGGGAGAAATGGCCACTGGTTTTCTGGGGCTATATTTATCTGCAATTTCGGCAAAAGCTCTGATATGGTCTGGCGTAGTTCCACAGCAGCCCCCTAAAATGTTTACATAGCCTTCTTCTAAAAATTCTTTTACTTGCTCTGCCATATAGGCTGGAGATTCGTCGTATTGCCCCATTTCGTTGGGTAAACCCGCATTTGGGTAAACACTTATTAAGCAATCAGCCACGCGAGAAAGCTCTGCTAAATAAGGTTTCATGGCTCTTGCACCTAAAGCACAATTTAATCCAATGGATAATAGCGATGCATGGGATACAGAATTATAAAATGCTTCAGAAGTTTGTCCTGTTAATGTTCTTCCCGACTGGTCAGTAATAGTCCCAGAAATCATTATGGGCATATCAAATGCAGGATATTGAGATTTTAATTCTGAAATTACCTGATTAGCCGCAAAAATAGCGGCTTTGCAATTTAATGTATCGGTAACGGTTTCAATTAATAATAAATCAACGCCACCTTCAATCAAGGCTCTTATTTGTTCTTCAAAAGCACCTACTAATTCGTCAAATGTAATGGCTCTAAATCCAGGATTATTAACATCTGGCGAAAGGGAAGCCATTTTAGTAGTTGGTCCAATAGATCCTGCTACAAAACGAGGCTTTGAGGGGTTTAGAAGCGTATATTCTTGAGCAGCTTTTTTTGCCAATCGTGCTCCTTCCAGATTTATTTCATAGACCAAATCTTCCATATGATAGTCGGCCATAGCCACCCAAGTTCCACTAAACGTATTGGATTCAATGATATCTGCTCCAGCTTCCAAATATTCTTTGTGTATGGCTAATATTATATCAGGTTGGGTAAGGGAGAGTAAATCATTGTTTCCTTTTATATCATGAGGGAAATCTTTGAATCTTTCTCCACGATAATTTTCATCGGTAAGTTTATATCTTTGAATCATGGTGCCCATAGCACCATCCAATATTAAAATTCTATTGCTTAAAGCTTCTTTTAACGTAGTCATTATAATTTTTACAGAATAGTTCTGCAAAAATAAATAAAAAAGATAAAAAAATAAGTGATTTGAGTAATAAATAGATAATTTATCTAAAATAATTCAATAAAATCAATACTTTATCTATATTTGTAATCTAATTTTTTAATTTATGGTAAAACTGGACGATACAGATAGAGATATTTTAAGATTTTTGCAACAAGATGCGAAACTAACTACTAAAGAGTTAGCGAGTCGGTTGAATTTGTCTCCTACACCCGTTTACGAGCGAATAAGGAGGCTTGAAAACGAAGGTGTGATTAAAAAATATGTAGCTTTGGTTGACCGCGAAAAAGTTGGAAGAGGCTTAATGGTTTTGTGTAATATACGTTTAAAAGAACACGCCAAAGAAGCAGGTGCCAAATTTGTAAAAGCCATTATAGAAATGATTGAAGTAACAGAATGTCTAAATATATCTGGAGACTATGATTTTTTAATCAAAGTTGTGGTCAGAGATATGCGCGAATATCAGTCATTTATTATGAACAAATTAGCCTCTTTAGATAACATTGGTTCAACACAAAGTATATTTGTAATGGGCGAAATTAAAAATGACCCATCTTTTGAACCGGCATAAAGCCAGGTCTATCTAACTTTAGGTTTTTTTATTAATTAAAATTTGAATTTCAGTTGCAAAAAAAGCTAGTTTAAATGTACCTGATCTAAAAGGTTTACTCTCTTTCTTCTTGATACAATACACTCTATATTATTGATTAATTTTACAGTGTTTCCCTCTAAGTTCAAGAAATAATCTGTATTTATCATAAAGCTTCGGTGAACACGTACCATACTTTGAAAATTCAAAAAACGTTCTTCTAACTTTTGAATGTTGGTAGAAACAATAATTTTTTTTCCATTACTCAAGTGGATAAAAGAATAACTTATATCTGCACTAACCAACACGATGTCGGAAGGCTGAATGTGTGTTCTAGAGCCAACGTGTACTTCTGTGAATGGGGACTCCATTTCTAAGTTGTAATCTTTTGTGATTTTTTTTCTGACTGTTTTCATTTTTATAATCCTTATTGATTTTTTGAATAAATAAACCAATTAAATGGTTTAAAAAGTATGTTTAATTTAATATCATAAAGACTGTGTCAATTATTGTACCAAAAAATAAAAAGGGCTTTTATAGGGCTTAATTTGCATATTTAGCCTCAATTTGTGGAAAAAAAATATTAAAATATCGCTCCTAAATTTCTTTAATTAATAGTAAGGATAACAATAATATAGTGTTGAAAAAATTGCCAATTAAATCCTAAGTTGTTAATTCATTAATAATAGGACCGAAGAAAGAAACTTTTATATTAATTTGTTTAGGGTGATATAATAAAAAAAAGATAATGTGTTGGTAAAAAGGACTTTGGGCCATAAGTAACTAAATAGTTAACACAATTTGAAGACAATTATATTGTATCCTTATCCCCAATATTAAACTTTCGGTGTAAAACTTTTTAAAGATTCTTTTTAATACTAAACTTTTTATTTTTTTTTTCCGTTTAAAAGTTAATGGTCTTAAAAGCAAAGAAAATATTTACAATTTACATGGTACTTACTATTTTGGTAAGTTCTAATACTTTTGCTTATTATGAACATGTTTGCTTGCTAACCAAAGTTAAATCTCTCTCCCTTCAGCCCAATAGTTGTGCGAGTTCTGATTCAGAAAAGAAAGCCGAAGATTTTTCTCCTCATTTTCAAAAAAAAACCTGTTGTGATTTAAATCTTGTGGTCAAAAAAATAGACCAAAGCAACTTTCATAATTTTAGTTTTAATTCAATTACAAACTATTTCTTTGACTTAATTTCAAATCCTTTAGCCGATTTTCAATTCTTACCTTTCAATTTATTAACACAAACCCTAGGTTTTACTAATACATCCCCTCCATTTTTTTTAGAAAAAATTTATATTTTCATAAGTGTTTTTCGAATTTAAAATTTAAGTACTTAGCTTTTAATTAGTTATTTACTTTAATTTATGTTTTATGAAATTTATTTTAATTTTTTTATTTTTTCCATTTTTGGTTTTCTCTCAAAAAATAGAAGGTCAGATTAAAGACAAATCGAATCAAAGTTTACCAGGTGTTAATATTTCATGGCTTAATAATCCTTCTTCTACTGTAATTTCTGATTCTGAAGGGAAATTTGAAATTTCAAGATCTGCTAAAGATATATTTTTGGTTTTTAAATCGATTGGCTTTAATTCAGACACTTTAAAAATTTCTGATAATAATTTTTTATCAGTGGTATTAAAAGAGGCATCTGAATCTTTGAATGAGGTTATAGTGAAAGGAAATTCAACAATTATTGACAAACTTTCTCCCATTCAAACAGAGATTATTACCTCCAAAGCACTAGCCAAAGCGGCGTGTTGTAATTTATCAGAAAGCTTTGAAACCAATGCCTCTGTAAGTGTAAGCTATACTGACGCGGTAACAGGAGCCAAACAAATTCAGCTTTTAGGTCTTTCAGGCATTTATGTTCAAACCAACATCGAGAATATTCCCCAAATACGAGGTTTGGCTTCTACTTTTGGTCTAAATTATGTGCCAGGTACATGGATTCAGTCCATTGATATTGCCAAAGGAATTGGAAGTGTTGTAAACGGTTATGAAAACATTGGCGGTGGGCTAAATGTGGAACTACAAAAGCCAGATAATTCAGAAAAATTATATCTTAATACATACGTAAATAATTTTGGAAGAGGAGAGGTCAACCTTAATTTAGCTAGAAAAATAAACCCAAAATGGTCGGTAGGCCTTTTAACCCATGGCTCCCTGCTAAAATCTAAAATAGATAATAATGGAGATTCTTTCATGGATTTGCCAACCTATGACCAAGTAAATGTATTAAATCGCTGGAAATATTCGTCGGATAAATGGATGGCCCAATTTGGATTAAGAGGTTTAATTGAAAACCGAATTGGTGGGCAAACTAGTTTTATCTCAAGAGAAAAAACGCCCAATTCTTATGGCTTTACTAACAAAACTAATAGATTAGATTTCTTCTCCAAAACGGCTAGATTATTTCAAAAAGCCCCATACAGAGGTTTGGGATTGATTTTGAATGCAACAGTTCACAATTCAGATAGTTATTTTGGTTTTAAACCTTATATGGCCACCCAAAAATCTTTATACGGTAATTTAATTTATCAAGACAAAATTGGAAATACCAATCATACTTACAAAACTGGAATTAGTTTTTTAAATGATAATTTTGATGAAACATTAGGTTCACTACAATTAAACAAGAATGAAATAGTGCCGGGTATTTTTGGAGAATATACTTTTAATCATTTAGACAGAACAATTTTATTAATTGGACTAAGAAATGATTTCCATAATCTTTTTGGTAATCAATTCTCTCCAAGAATTCATTTTAAACAAGATTTTGGACAAAATGATACCTGGAGATTTTCCATAGGAAAAGGTTTTAGAGTGCCAACACCCTTGGCAGAATATTATGGTAATTTAGTAAGTAGCCGTTCTGTTCGCTTTCTAGACGACATTCAACCGGAAGTTGCCTGGACTTATGGTACTAGCTATGTAAAAACTATAAAAAAATTAATTTTAAGTGCCGAATTGTTCCATACGAATTTTGAAAAACAGTGGATTGCAGACTTAGAACATACCTCTATTTTATATTTTTACGGCTCTGAAGGTAGATCTTTTACAACAAGCGGTTTAATTGAAGCCAATTATGGGCCCGTTAAAAACTGGGAGGTTAAATTAGCTTATCGATACGTTAATAGCAAACAAACTTTAGGTAAACCATTAGATGAGAAGGTGTTGGTTGATAGAATGTTTGTAAGCAGAGATCGGATTTTATTGAATATAGGATACGCTTTGCCCTACGAAAAATGGAAGGTTGACGGAACTCTGCAATGGAATGGTAAACGTAGAATTCCTAATATTTCTCCCAATTACGATCATTCTTCTTATTTCACAATGCCTATAGGTTTCGCCCCAGCCTTTGTGAATCTTAATGGGCAGATTACCCGAACTTTTATAAATTGGGAAGTATATGTAGGTGGCGAAAATCTTACCGGATTTAAACAAAATAATCCTATTGTTTCAGCCGATTCGCCTTTTGGCAACAGATTTGATGCAGGTATGTCTTGGGGCCCTATCTTAGGTGCAACCATTTATTCAGGATTTAGATACAGAATTAGATAATTTTTTAATAATTAAACAAACGTAAAAATGAAAAAAGTACTCGCAATTGCTCTGATTTTAGTCGGATTTAGTTTTGCTTCAAATGCAGAAGTTAATTCAAAATCTGATGAAATAAAATTTAAAACATCAGCTAAATGTGGTATGTGTAAAAAAAGGATAGAAAGAGACTTGGGGCTTACAAAGGGGGTTGAAAAAGCAACCTTAAATCTTGATGATAAAACTGTTACAGTGGTTTATAATGCTAAAAAGATCAATCCTACAAAGCTAAAAACTAAGATTTCAAAAATTGGATATGATGCAGACGAAGTGGTTGCAAATCAAAAGTCGCATGATGCTTTGCCAGAATGTTGTCAAAAAACCGCAGAGGCCCATAAAGACTAATTTAAGAATTATAATTATTTGTAGATTTTAATGGCTTAGAACTTAATATATGAAATAAATGAGAATTGAATTAAATAGGGTGAATGATGCTTTTCATTTTGAGGCAAAAGGGGCATCAGATGTGATTGTTAACATCGATGCAGCCGAAAACATTGGAGGCAATAATGCAGGGGCAAGACCCATGGAGCTTTTGTTGATGGGCTTAGGAGGTTGCACTTCTATTGATGTTATCTTGATATTAAAAAAGCAAAGACAAGTAATTGAAGATTTGAAATTGGTGATTAATGGAGAAAGGCAAAAGATAGAAGGCACTGAGATGACACCTTTTACCAAAGTCAATATTCATTTTATTTTCAAAGGCAATTTAGATATAAAGAAAATTGAAAAAGCCATAGAATTATCAATGGAAAAATATTGCTCTGCTACCGCCCAATTCGCTCCATTAGCAAGCATAACGCATTCTGTGGAGATAAATTAATTTTTTGGCACAATGATTGTATTTTAATTTTTATCAATTTAAAATAAAAGAACATGAAAAAATCATTGGTGCTATTTTCCCTGATATTTGGATTATGTTTTTCTGCATTTTCATTCGACTCACCACTAGGTAGAGAAAGAAAAAGAAACAAAAAAGCTAAAACTGAAGTTTGCTCTTCGGAAATGTCCAAAAAAGAATGCATGAAGTCTTGCTCTAAAGAAGAGCAAAAAGGATGTATGAAAAAATAATTTTGATAAATTTGTTTATTGTTAAAGGCTTCGTTTCGGCGAAGCTTTTTTTTTGTTTAATTTTGCCATTGAGATTTTTAAATTAAATAAATGAAGCAATATCACGATTTATTAAAGCATATTTTAGATAAAGGGGCCATCAAGACCGACAGAACAGGAACGGGAACCAAAAGTGTTTTTGGTTACCAAATGAGGTTTGACTTAAATGATGGATTTCCCATGGTTACTACCAAAAAAGTGCATTTAAAGTCAATCGTACATGAGTTGCTTTGGTTTATAAATGGGGATACCAATACCCAATACCTAAACGAAAATAATGTTTCTATCTGGAATGAATGGGCGGATGAAAACGGCGATTTAGGTCCAGTTTACGGAAAACAATGGCGTTCCTGGCCAACATCTGAGGGTAAAACGATAGATCAACTACAAGAAGTAATTCAACAAATAAAAAATACGCCCGACTCCAGAAGAATGCTTATTTCGGCTTGGAATGTTGGCGAACTTTCAAAAATGGCATTAATGCCTTGTCATGCGCTGTTTCAATTTTATGTGGCCGATAATAAACTTTCTTGCCAGTTGTATCAACGCAGTGCAGATGTGTTTTTAGGAGTTCCATTTAATATTGCTTCTTATGCATTATTAACCATGATGATAGCCCAAGTTTGTGATTTGGAATTAGGAGATTTTATTTGGACGGGCGGTGATACGCATATTTACTCCAATCATTTTGAGCAAGTTGATCTTCAATTGAGCAGAGAGCCACGCCCACTTCCCAAAATGGCTTTAAATCCAGCAATAAAATCAATTTTTGATTTTAAATTTGAAGATTTTACTTTGTTAGATTATAATCCTTACCCTGGCATTAAGGCTCCTGTGGCGGTGTAGAGTAGGTTTTTTTTTATGTAATTTACTCATCACTTTATTTTACTATTGTTCTTCATGATGTTCCGAAGGACAATCCCGAAACTAGATAAATTGGGATTTTCAATCCTAATTCTACTGTACCAAGGACATGTCGTTCGTTTAGAGTAAAAAGGTCTATGATCGCAGACTATGATTGGTAAATGAAAAATTCATCAATAATGCGAAGTTATAAAAAGAAGGTAAAAAGCAGAATCATTCACATAGGTCTAA
>JANNWE010000586.1:0-8034 GCA_031414675.1 Cytophagaceae bacterium | reverse complement strand
ATCATCCATTTATTTTCACTATTTGTTTCCGTGCCCAAAGGAGGTAATACTGTAATCACTTTCTCACCCTTGGTGCCTAATCCACAAACATTTTGTACCTCTTTAATGATAAATTGAGCATTCACTCTAGGGTTAAAGTTCAAAAAACTGAGCTCGGTGTTTATTTCTCTGTTACCCAGTTTATCTAAAGTTAATTGTATTGGGAAAGAACCCAAAGCTTTTATTTGGACTTTAACTAGCGTATCAAATGGAATACTTAAAGGAGACAGAATTTCAACATTTGCCCTTTCTTTCACTTCAAAGATTGCACTATATTCAGCATCAAATTCTTCACTTTTTATAGCAATCCTAAATTTGAATTTACCTAATTTATCTTCTAGTTTTGGAACAATTATTGAAAAATTCGGCCTAGGGCTTTCCCATCTATTTAGCACTAAATTTGAATTTTTATCATTTACTAATTCCAGAATATACGTGTAGGTTTTATTTTGAAGTAAATTTTGAATTCCACCCGTAATTCTAACTGAATCGCCCATACAGTAAACTTTCTTTGGCTCAATTTGGGCCTTTGTCAAAATTTTTGGTGGATTTATAACGGTGATTTCAAATCTATCTCTTAAATAATTTAAAGAATCAGAAACTGTAACCACAGTAGATTCTTGAAAAATACTGGAAATATTTTGCTTTCGATCCGCAGTGTGACTCCAACGGTAGGAGCCTGGCCAAGAAGCCCTTAAACTAATCGATTGGCCTTTTACAACTTCCAATTTCTGTGTTCTATTCACCTCTTTAAACATAGTAAATTGATCTGGAAAAGTACCATCTGTAGCCAGCCATTTAAGATCAAGCCTATTATTTTGTACTTTAATTAATACCGAACCCCCCATTTCAATATTAGAATAAACCATAGCTGGATGAGGCGGAAGCGAAGATCTGGAAGGTAATTCTAGTCTTCCTCCAGAACCTGCAACACAATAAATTGTCCCTTCAGTTTTATTGATAAAAGGAGATTCTTTGGCGTTGTAACCACCTAAAGTTTTTTGAACAACATGGCGTTCATAATTAAAACCTTCCGCAGATTCTAAATGGTTTTTCATTAAATAAGAACGTTCATAAATATGACTATGACCACTCAAAACCAAATCAACATTGTATTTGTCCATTACAGGAACAATAAACCTACGCATTAGCTGAAGTTCTTCCTCCGCATCAGAATCATGAGCCCTCTTGGTATAAGGCGGATGGTGAAAAATTACAATAGTCCATTTAGATTTATTCTGAGCTAGGTCATCCACAAACCATTTATATTGTTTACTTTCAACATCATATAAAAGTTTGCCGTCTTCCATTCCATAAGAATCTAAAGACACAATGTGGACTGGCCCATAATTAATTGAGTAATAAGATTTATTATTGGAAGGTAAACCGCCGGCTTCACCCAATACAGGAGGAGAAATTAAATCGAAATACACAATATTTTTATTGGTCCTTTGAAATGCATCATTTATATAATATTCATGATTCCCAGGTGCTGTAACCAATGGCGTGTTACTTAAAACGGAAGTTTTATAAAAATCAAAAACATTATTTTGTAAAAGTAATTCTTTGTTGTTGCCATATCCCACATCTCCCAACCAAAGCCACAAATCAGTATGCGGCGGCCTATTTGCCAAAAACTGCTTATAAACTGCGGTTTGATTACCAATATAGGTAGGATTGCTTAAATCACCAAAATCGCCCATTGCCCAAAAATGAACGGGCTCATTTATATCTAGAGATTGGGTTTTATAAAAATAATCACTATTTTTTTCCCAATCTCCAGCATCGTGCTTTACTTCATAATAATAGGTTTTACCTGGAAGTAAGTTGGTAAGTTTAATAGAATGATCCAGTTTTTTTGAAGATTCAGAAATTATCCTTTGATCCCCATTTATTCTATCTGAAAATCGAAATAAGGTTTCAGATGGGGTATCTGTCCTCCAACGAATTATTATTCCTGTAGGAGTTGGTTGCTGCAAGTAGGGTTTCCTTGAAATAGATTGAGATAGACCATCAAAAGAAAAAAACAAACTAAAAAATGCAATTTTAAAAAAAACTATTTGAAATTTTATCATAAAAGCTGGACTAGAAAAACATTAGACAAATATAAAGTACAATGATTCAAATCCATTTTTTAAAAGAAAAAATATGAAGGTGGATAACATAAAAACATAAACCAAAAAAATAAAATAAAGTTTACCTTTTTCTTTTATTTTAAAATTTATTCGTGTTTCTAAAATGCCAAATACAAAAAGCAAAAACAAAGATAGTCCCCGAAACTAAAATCTAATAATTCCTTTTAAATGCTAAATTTTAATGATTAATTATTTTATAAAACAATATCAATTAGAATTTACTTAAAAATTAAACAAAATTCTAGAACTCTTTTATTTTTCGGGGGCATGTTTTTACATTCTATGGTTTAAAATAAAACTTACTAGGCCCTATTTCTGCTTTAACAGAATCTATTAAAACACCATCTGATTTATATCTAAAAACAAACCCCGCTTGTTTAAGCGAAGGAATTAACCCTGCATATAAATAGCCTGATTGAGAATCTACAGCCAATCCACCTCCAAAAAGTCTATTTATAAAAGGCTTATCCGCTGAAATACTTGCAGCATTTACTGAAAAGCTGTAAGTTTCCCCTTTTTGTTTAAATCCATCTGCCGCATCATAGAATGAATTTGTAAAATAAATAGTTTTCTTATCTGCACTTAACACAAACGAACTAGGGGTTTTGGTAGCAATAGGCGAAGTAATTTTTATTTTTGTTTCAACAACTTTGCTTTGGGGGTTTACTTTTACCAACTCTCCGCCCGCATAAACCCAAAGTTTATTATTGGCATCTACACCTATAACATTTGGATTTCTGCCAATTTCTATTTCTGTTTTTTTAGCATCTGTTAGTATGTCAATCACGGTCAAAACTGTTTTACCTGAGCCTGTACATCCCACAAAAGCCTCATTACCAATTATTAAAATAGTTTCGGCTCCATTTTGAACAGAAATTTTCTTTATTAATTTATTCGTATTCAGATCTAACACGGCTACATATCCTGGATTTTTATAAAAATTAGAGAAATCACCAGTGGCATCCCAAGCCGTAACATACGCTTTCGTGTCAGATACTTTTATAACATTACGAGGGTTTTCAATTTCCAAAGAAGGAATTGTTGCTAAAGATTTAAATGTTCCTGCATTTACAATCTCAATCAAATCTTTACCGGCTGTCGAGTTGTCTACCAAAATGATACCCTTATCTCCCGCTTCAGAATAACCACTAATGCCACCAGCAATGGATCTAAGATTCTCTTTTTGAAAAATATCAAAACTAACAGCGGCGGAGTTTCTTTGGATTAAGCTTAAACTTCCATTATTGTCAGAGAAGTTTCCAGAGTTTATGACTATCACTCCGTTGTCATAAGGTAAAGAAGGAACTGATTGGCTGGTTTCACATGAAGAAAGTAAAACACATAGACTACTAAAAATCAATAAATTACGTTGCATATATACTGTTTATTTGTTATGAAAATGATAGGATAATGTTAAAGCCAAAGTACGCAATGGCATGGCATTCTTTTTTAAATTTGGATAAAGTGTATTTGTTAAATTATTACCTTGAAGCATAAGGTCTAATTGGTTATTTTTTAATAATTTTTGATAGCTAAGCATCAAATTCATTAAATAATAGGGAGGAAATGGTAAACCCGAATGATCAAAAGTAATGTATCGCTCCGAGTTGAAAAGTTGTTGAATGCTTAGCGAAAATGCTTTTCTTGTGATAGAAGATGTACTACTTACCACATGCCTTGGCACATAAATAAGCTGTTTCCCTAAAATATCTTTTGAATAGTTGCCAAATTCTTTTTGTTGGGATGAATTTGTAAATGCATAATTCAGATCCAAAGAAATTTGACAAAAATTTGATTTATTTTTTAAAGAAGATTCTATTTCAAACCCTTTGGCTAATACTTGTAAAAGATTTTCTACTTTGTAATTTCTATCCGGATTCCAATATGTCCAATTGTCTATTAAATTATGAAAGACAGTTGCACCGAATTTTGTCTGGGTTGTATTAGAAATTTTTTGCAGCCAAACAACTCCCATTTCTTTGTTAAACCCTTTTTCTGGCTTTATATCTGGATTCCCTAAATTAACCCAAAATCGCTCATTCAAAGTGGGCACTCTATAACTCAAAGAAACATTTGCTGGTAAAGAGATTTTAGTATTTCCTTTTTGAAAAATAGCGTATTCTACCCCAAATGAAGGCGTAAAAGGAGGATCAAATTTAGTCACTAATGCTTGCCTTAAATTAAGGGATGAACTCCATCGAGCATTAAATTGATGACGCAAAAGAGCATAAAAATCCATTCTATTTTCAGTTTTCAAGGCACTTCCATATCCGTCTACATTGGCTGAAAAGTGTACAACCTCAGAACCTATTTTTAAATTTGTGCCTTTACTGCAATTCTCAATCCACGAAAAATCGTGTTCTACTCTTACTATATACCTATCAATTTCTGTATGACTTGGATTCGTGTTTTCTGCTCTCCCAAAATCTGTAATATCACGTATAAATCCCGTTCTAATTAATGTTTTGCCTATTTGATAGGATCCTAAAACCCTATAAGCTTTCGTTAAAGTAATTTCTCTTTGGCTAACATTTTTGGGTTGAATTGTTAAATTATTATCTGTTAACCATACATTTAAAGAAAAAAGATCACCTTTTTTACTTTGTAAAAAAAAATCTTGGACTATTCCCAATTGATCAGTTTTAGATGGCTCAATTGTATATGTTCTTCCTTTTTTATTGCTAATGGCTTGTGTTCCAAAATTATTATTAAAAACGCTTCCATATAATAGCGTCTTTCCTGAAAATTTCCATTCCTTTTGCAGAGCTTTATAAAAACGTAAACCAACTTGGCCAGAATAATTTTGGGATGATTCGTATCTAAACCCTGCCAAAGCATGAATGCCTTCCGATTTAAACTGCGGAGTGGATCGTAATTGAATACTTCCTCCTACAGCATCGGTACCCACACAGCTAGCTGCAGATCCATATTGAATTGTCATTTGATCAAAAGCAGCTACAGGCACTGTAGAAAAATCGGTAAGGCCAAGTGAAGGAAAATTAATATTTATTCCATTCCAAAGTAATGCGGTATGATTTGCAGAAGTGCCTCTCATAGAAATACTTGTAAGCTGACCTGCTCCATAACTTTTAAAAGAAATGGGCGAATTAAATTGGAGAAAATCTGCTAAAGAAACATAGCTATTTTTGGATAAATTTGCAGAGTCAAGGTCTTGAATTTTTTGACCTACCATAAATCTTTCTGGCCGGACGCCTTTTACTGTAACTTCACATAAGCTTAATTCTTTTTGGGCATAAACTTGCTGCTTACAAAAACAAAGGGTAATTGTAATCAAAATCAATCGCATAAAAATAGCAATTGAAATATGTAATTTGTTGAAAATCAACAATGTAAAAAAAATTAACAATAAATAAAACGCTAACGCTCCATCTTTCCCATCCTCCGTGGGTTGCAGACTAAGAATAATTACTGGCAGGTCTCCTGACTCGTTTCTTGTTTTCAAACCTTCCCGCTATTTAAAGCAGTGGTAATGCAGCGTGAAAACAATTGGCTGAAACTTACAGTTGCGGGGACAGTATTGGTTTTTACCAATTTCCCTTTTAAGCTAAGATAACGCTGAGGTTATCGCTTGCACCATTAACTTTTGCAAAGGTAGGATTTTATACGAAAATATAAAACGAAACCACTTTTAAATACCGTTTTCAAATAAAAATGGGCAAATTTTAGTAATCTACTCTTTTACTCTGTGGTAATTAAAGTCGACCGTTTTCCATTTTTCATTTATTTTTCCTTTTATCTGAGCTTTAAGCTTTTCATTTGAGAGAAATTCATATATAATAATTTGTGGGAAATCATGCTGAAGATTCTCAAAAACGAACGTATTGTTTTCTATCTTCACTAATTTGAATCGAACTGCCTTTTCATTGTTTTGGCCGGCTACGGATACAATATAATAGGTTTCCAAATCAATTTTTTTAATAATTACGGTTTCCAAAACCGTGGAATCTTCCCCTACAATATTTAGAGACCTTCCTTTTAATGTGGTATAGTCAACTTTTTCCCAAAATTCATGAGTCATCCCTTTTTTTATATCTCTTTCCCATTTACCTACAAAAATATCAAAATTATCTAGCGTATTCTTTTGTGCAAACGATGAAAAAAAGCAAACAATTAAAAGAACACAAAAGACAACTTTTCTCATAACAATTATTTTCGTTTATTTAAATCAAATGTTTCCCCTTTTTCTAAAATGGTGAATTTCATTTCATTTTTAGGCTTAAGTTTTTGAAAAACCATCACTTTACTTTCCCCTAAAACGGAAGCTTTTTTATTGTTTTCCACTAATAATGCAGTGTTTTCGTCAATACCAATACCAAATAAATTTGGATATTTAAAAATCAAACCAATCAGCCTATTTTGTCTTTGTCTTTTGATAAAATGCTGATCTACAATACTTGAAGTCAAAAAACCAAGCCCTTTTTTGGTTTCTATTTTTTCTCCGTCAATTACCTTAATATCTCCTTCTCCAGTAATCATAACTTCCGACATAATGGCTGTACCCGCACTTGTGCCCGACATCAAAACCCCCTCTTTATATTTTTTATGAAACAAATCAAATAACTCAGTATCTTTTAGAACCTCCATAATTCTATTTTGGTCGCCACCAGTAAAAAATATACCATTGGCAGATTGAATCTGTTGAATTAATTTTGCCTTTTTTTCTTCATTTATAGGGGAAAAAGGAGCCGAAACTAATTCAATTTTTGAAACTGCAGCAAAGTCATTTTTAATGCTTGCAAATGAAGCCTCAGGCTCACCACTAGCCCAAGTAATAATTAGTAATTTATTTTTTTCACCACCGCTCCATTCCACAATTTTAGATAGTACATCTGGAGTCCGCTTTCCTCCGCCAACCATTATTAAACGTTGTTGTGCAAAAACAGTTTCTGCAAATAGGATTAAAAAGAATAGTTTCATTGTAAAATTTATTATAATTTTTTGAATCAAAAGTATTTTTTTGGTGCAATTAAATCTCCCAATTGCCCGAAGCAACAAATTGCACTTGCCCACCTAAAGTCACAGTACTATCTTCTGTGGCGGCTATATGTAAAATAGACGGTCGTCCAATCTCAAAACCCTGCTCGGAGCGTTTTTGGAATGATTTGCCAAAAATCTCCTGTTTTTGAGCATAGTATGCAAAGGCGGTATGGGCAGATCCAGTGGCAGGATCTTCTAAAATGATGTTGTCCTGAAGCAAAAACATACGACTATGCATATCATTTTCTGCTCTTTCTGCCTCCAAACAAAAACAAAAAACACCCACTGTATAGCTATCTGGCGAATTGGACTTATGAATTTTATGATTTTGCAAAAAAACTAACATCTTTGCCGGGGAAATAGAAATATCCTTTAATGTTTGCAAATCTATAATTTCTACCATCAAAAATGGGTATCCTGTAGTACTTATCTCAGCAGGAAATTTCCCTAATTTATTTTCTGATAGGTCAAGCATTTTAGCTATATCTATTTTAGGCAGTGCTTTTAATATAGTTCCATTGTTTAAACTAAACTGATATAATTCACCTTTCTTTAAAACTTTTACAGGTCCTATTTTTAGATTTAACGTCAATACTGGTACAGAATTTTGAAGTATCTTTTGAGCAATTACAGCTGCCGTGCCTATGGTTGGATGACCCGCAAATGGCATTTCATATTCCGTTGTAAATATGCGCACATCAAAAGTATCCTCGTTTTTAGCTGTTATAAATGTGGTCTCCGCCAAATTTGTTTCTTTGGCAATGGCTTGCATTGTTTCCTTACTTAGCTCGCCGGCATTGTCAAAGACTGCTAATTGATTTCCTTCTAACTTACATTCGGCAAATACATCAACAAGGTAAAA
>JANNWE010000585.1:0-2513 GCA_031414675.1 Cytophagaceae bacterium | reverse complement strand
GCGATAGGCTCTCTAGAAAAGTATATTGCTACTCCAGTAACTTTTTTATTGAGTATTTTTTGTTTTATTTTGGCAAGAAACCAATAAATTTTAACAAACAAATTAGTATTTTAGTTGTATCCATAAACCTAAAGTGTCCATTTTAAAATCAAAATAATGAAGATTAAAAATGTTATTTTTCCAATACTTGTATTTTTATTTGTCCAAAAGTCCAAAGCTCAAAAATTTAATTTTGAAAATGCTACGATAAGTTCTGTTGGAAAGGATTTAAGAAGCGGTAAAATTACTGTTGAGCAACTAACAAAACTTTATCTAAAACGAATTGATTCTTTAAACCCACTTGTAAATGCCATGTTAGTGATTAATCCTGAGGCATTGGCCTTGGCTAAAAAGGCAGATAAAGAATTGAAAGCAGGGAAAGATCGAGGGAAAATGCATGGAATTCCTGTTATATTAAAAGACAATATAGACACCCATGACAAAATGCCTACAACGGCGGGTTCTAGGGCTTTGGCGGAATCTATTGCACTTAAAGATGCATTTATTGTTAAGAAATTGCGAGAATCTGGGGCTATTATTTTAGGGAAAGCGAATCTAAGTGAGTGGGCTAATTTTCGTTCTAGTAAATCTTCCAGCGGCTGGAGCGGTATGGGTCTTCAAACCAACAATCCCTACAGACTAGATTGCAATCCGTGCGGTTCAAGTGCGGGTTCTGGGGTAGCCGTTTCGTCAGATTTTTGTTTGATGGCAATTGGGACAGAAACAAATGGATCAATTGTTTGCCCAGCAAACGCAAATGGAGTAGTTGGACTTAAACCCACGGTTGGGCTTTTGAGTCGTTCCGGTATTATTCCAATTTCATATACTCAAGACACCCCAGGGCCGATGACACGAAACGTAACCGATGCTGCAATAGCCTTGGGTAGCATGACAGGATTAGACAATAAAGACAGTGTTACCAAAGAGGCACTTGGGAAATCATTTACAGATTATACTCAATTTTTAGTAAAGGATGGATTGAAAGGGAAAAGATTAGGCATTTTTCAGCCGCCATTAGGTAAAATGAAAGATGTTGATAGTGTTTTTTTCAAGGCAGTTGATTATATGAAGTCACAAGGGGCGGAGGTTTTTGAAATACCTATAATTGGCACAAAAGAAACGGGAAGGGCATCAAGGGAAGTTATGCTTTATGAATTTAAAGACGGCTTAAATAAATATTTTGCAAGCTTGCCACAATCAACAAAAATAAAATCCATAGAGGACTTGTTTGCCTTTAATGCTTCCGATAAAATAGAAACTGGGATTTTTGATCAAAAGCTAATTGAAGAATCGATTAAGAAAGGACCAATAACTGATAAAAACTATTTAGAAGCAAAAGCAAAAATGCATAAAGAAATGAGGGAAGAGGGGATAGATAAAATAATGAATGAACTAAAATTAGACGCATTTATTGCTCCTACTGGCAGTCCTGCCTGGAAAACGGATTGGCAAAAGGGGGATACTTTTCATTTAGGAAGCTCTTCTCCTGCTGCGATTGCGGGCTATCCAAACATTTCTGTCCCAATGGGTTTTATAGGGGAATTGCCAGTTAATATTTCTTTTTTCGGAAAAGCCTATTCCGAGCCTAAATTGATTAGCATTGCTTATGCTTATGAGCAAGGAACTTTGCACCGGAAGTCACCAAAGTTTTTAAAGTAGTTTAAGAATTTGGTAGTTGCAATTTCTCAAGTGAAATATTTATTGCTTTTTGATGATGTAAAATGTGATAATCAACAAAATATAGCATTTCTTTTATTGTTAATTTGCCTATTAAGGGATGGGGCAAAAGATATGTATTTAACTGTTTGTCTGACCAATTTTCTAAATTTGTGAACATGGCATCATGAAATTCCTTAAAGTTTTTGATTTCATAAGGAACAGTACTTTCAGGTTTCATTTTTGGTTCAAAGCCTGTTGTTGTATTCCTTGGTTTGTTGTTTGCTTGATTGTAAATAGTTATGATAGTTTCATATGACCTAGATTCTCCTTTAAACCTTCTGCCGAATTTATACCAAAGGGCTATTTTTGGAGCCGAAAAAGCCCTATTCATAATTTTGGTACTAAAAGTAAGGTGAGCAGTATTTTGGGCTGCAGACCATTTCTCATTTTTGGAAGCGTAAAAATCGGGAGCATTAACATTTTCTACACTTTTAACTAGCAAGTCACAAGTGTTTTTTAGTTTTTCAACAATTTCTAATTTATTCATATCATTTTTCAATTAAGTAATTTAATTTATTTATTATTAATGGCCATAGTGTTTTTTTGTTCTTTTTTCTAAACAAATCGAAATGGCCAATTGATTGAATTCTATAGTCGTTTGGATCTAACCAGTGGAAGTTTATATATAACTTACTACTTACATTTTTCCAAAAACTTTCAATGTTTTTCCTTGTGGCAATTTCATCATCAATAGCCGTAAAAACTTCAATTGGGAAGTTCAGGTTTTTGAATCCGCATATTCCTTCTATATTTTT
>JANNWE010000584.1:0-6498 GCA_031414675.1 Cytophagaceae bacterium | reverse complement strand
AGTGTGGAAGGGGAAGGGACGACGTTTATTGTTAAATTGCCAATTGTCTGAATCACAGATTGAGGAAATTAAAAGATTAAACAGAATATGATAAGCAAAATAAAATCAGTGAAATCCATAAATCCTTTTCAATCCGTGATTCAGACTATTTATGATAGTTTGACCAATGGACATGGTAAGACTTTGGAAGTAGAGAGCGTGGAAGGAGTAGGAAGTACGTTTATTGTAAAATTATCACTTTAAAATTATGAATAGACTGATTATTCTTCTTATTCTTAAATTGTTTTGTATCGCACCAATCAATGCTCAACTCATTTCAAATGATGTAGGTTTAAGTTTAAGAACCACAGGCTCTAAAATAGATCTCAATAGATTCCCTGATGTGAAAGGAAGCCCATATTTAAATGATACTTGGCAAAATGGAATAATACTAATCGAGAAAGTTAATAGAATAGAACTAAATAAAATCAAATTTAATTGCTTTCAAAATCAAATAGAATATGAAGAAGATGGTAAAGTTTACACGCCCTTAAAAAAATATACAGAGTTTATTATTAATGAAGTAGGCGAAAACAATCAAACTAAAAAAAGAATTTTTCGAAATGAATTTGTTAGTGAGCAAGAATTTCAAACCTATTTTGAAGTACTTTTTGATGGTGAAACCAAGCTTTTGCAAAAATATGCTGTAAGAATAGAAGAATACGCAGAGCCACTATCCCTGAATAAAATAAAACGTTTTAATAAAATACCTCAGCTCTATGTTTATAAATCTAACAATCAAAGCTTGATAAAAATAAAAAAAGACAAAAAAACAATACTGCGAACTTTCGAAAACAAATCCGAGCAGGTAGCAAAATATATCTATTCAAATACCCTTAATTTAAAAAATAAAGAAGATATAATCAAAATTTGTTCATATTATGATACTTTAAATTAAATTTTGCTTTAACTCCAAATTACTTAATTTTAATCCTATTTTTGTTGCTCAGTTTACTAATTATCCTTAAATACTATGAAAAAATCAGCCCTTTTTATTTCTTTATTTTTATCATGCCTTGTCCTAATTTTTACATTGCAAAGCTTTAAAAATAACCCCAAACCCCCACAAACCAATTTAACAATAGCATCTGAAATTAAACTTCCCCCAAGATTTACGTCCACAATTCTCGGAACCGAACTGGGTAGTACTCGTCATTTAGCAATTTCAAAAAATGGAGATATTTATGCGAAAATGTCGAAATTAAAAGATGGAAAAGGCATTTGTTTGCTCCGCGACACCAACAAAGATGGCATTATTGATGAAACTAAATATTTTGGGGATTATACCGGCACCGGTATTTTTATAAAAAATGGATATTTGTACACTTCTTCGAATTCAAGTATTTTTCGATATAAATTGAATGAAAAAGAGGAAGTTATTGATTTTGAAAACCCAGAAAAGATGGTAAGCGGTTTGGTAGATAAAGGCAGAGATAATGCAAAACCATTTGTTTTTGACAATGCCAACAACCTATACGTTACCATAGGTTCTTACAATGACCCTTGCAGAGAAAAAGGGACTGGAAAAGGAATTATGCCCTGTACAATTCTTGATTCGGCAGGAGGTATTTGGAAATTCAACGCTGAAAAACAGAATCAAACTTTTTCAGATGGGCTAAAGTACGCAACAGGACTTAAAAATTCGGTGGGTATTGCATGGAATTCAAAAACCAATACCCTTTTTGCTACCGTGCATGGCCGTGGCCAATTTCATGATTTCTATCCCCAATATTATACTCCAAAGCAAAGTGCCGAATTACCAGCAGAAACTCTTTATGAGTTGCATCAAGGCGATGACGCAGGCTGGCCGTATATTTATTATGATCAGTTTCAAAAAAAGAAAATTGTGGCTCCGGAGTACGGTGGAGATGGGAAAAAAACGGGAGGAGAAAAAGCTATAAATCCTATTGTTGATTTTCCAGCACATTTAGGGCCCAATGCTTTGCTTTTCTATACAGGCAAAATGTTTCCTGCTAAATACAGAAATGGAGCCTTTATCGCTTTTCATGGCCAATCCCAAGAGCTTCATAATGGTTATTTTGTAGCATTTGTACCATTTGTAAATAATAAGCCTTCTGGAAAATGGGAGATTTTTGCCAGTAATTTTGCGGGAATAGACCTTCTAAAACCTACTGGCCCCGTACAACATAGGCCTTGTGGCCTCGCTCAAGGACCCGACGGAGCCTTGTATGTGAGTGATGATTTAGGCGGAACAATTTTTAAAATAGCTTACAAATAAGTAGCAATAACTCAGAATTTCCTTCCAATCCTTTGGGTTTTAATATAATAAAAAGTTCTTCCAAATAAATTTGGAGGAACTTTTTTTATAGAAATTATTGGATTTCTAAGTATTGATTTTTTTTAAATAAAAGACATAAGATATTCCAATAATCATCCGTATTCCAATATCCAAATATCCCATCATAGGCATGCTAGGACTGTGATTTATGATGTAAATATCATATAAAGCACCAGTAATTGATGCCAAACAGTTCATCCATAGTAGCGTGTTAACAAGTTCCAGGTTGTCTGAATTTCGTTTTAAAAATAAGAAAACAGCAAGAATTATCACCAATAGGCCTAAATGAATAGAGAGGTCGCCATGCAATAAATCAATAGAATTGTAGCCATACGTTTTCATGGCTTCTGATGGTGCAATTGTTAGAAAAACCCCAAGTAATAATCCATAAATGGAGGCAATGAGAATAAAAATTGATCTTTTCATTATAATTTTTGTTTAAAAGGTTTCCTAAATCTAACACATTATTTTCTTGCAAACAAGTCTAATTTGTTAATATTTATACAGTTATAGAACTTTCTTAGGTAAACAAATGCATATAAGCTGCGTTGAAAACTAAAAATAAAAAAAACGCTAGCGCTAAGAATTCTCGAAATTTATAGAAATATTTTGAAAATTTAAAACCAATAATTTTTTGGATTTTTTGATTCTCTAAAGTATATTTGATAGTGAAACTAGTAGGTAAACAAATAAACTTAAATTCTATTTTAAGTGTATAGCCATTGATAAATTCTAGAGAAAAAGAAGTTATTGGAATTCTAAAACAATTCATTGAAGAAAATCTTGATAATTCTGAATTATCAATAGAAGCTATCTGTGCGTTTGTTGGCATAAGTAGAACTCAACTCCACAGAGTTATTAAAATAGAGACTACGCTTTCTACGTCTCTTTACATTCGAAAAATTAGGTTAGAAAAAGCCATAATCTTACTCCAATCTACAAATTTAAGAATATCAGAAATTGCCGATGCAGTAGGAATTAGCAACTCAACCAATTTCAGCAAATATTTTTATGAAGAATTTACAATAAGTCCTAGCGATTACAAAAAAAAACATTCCTTAAAAGTACCAACAGAAATCCCAAACCACCCTAACCAATTGTCTATTGCAGTTTTGCCATTTATAAATATGAGCAATGACCTAGAGCAAGAGTATTTTAGCGATGGAATAACAGAGGAAATCATCAATTTATTGGCCCATGTACCTTTGCTTAAAGTGGCAGGAAGGACCTCTAGTTTTAGTTTTAAAAACAAAAATTCAGACTTACGGCATATCGGTTCTATGCTCAATGTAAATCATATTTTGGAAGGGAGTGTTAGAAAATCAGGTAATACCTTGCGTATCACCGCCCAGCTAATAAAAGTATCAGATGGATTTCATTTATGGTCCGAAAAATACGACACTGAAATGGATGATATTTTCAAAATACAAGATGAGATTTCCTCCCAAATTTTGGAAAAAATAAAAATCAACCTATTCGGTGAAGATCTTCAAACGTTATTTAAAAGAGATACCCAAAATATAGAAGCCTATCGAATGTACTTAAAAGGCCTATTTCATTATAATAAATTCTCTGGAACTGAAGAATTTTATACTGCCATTGCCTATTTTGAAAAAGCAATTGCTCTTGATCCTGAATACGCTTCCGCTTATTCAAGCATGGCTGCCTGCTATATGCAATTAAGTTTTTTTTCACAGATTGTATCTGATAAAAATTTTACAAAAACTAAGTTTGCAATTGAAAAAGCCCTAAAACTCGAGCCAAGCAATGCAGACCATTTTGTAAGAGATGGACAAATGAAAATGTGGTATGATTGGGATTTTAAAGGGGCAAAAAAAAGTTTTAATAAAGCAATGGCCATCAATCCGAATAACATACAATTGAATCACTATTTGGGGTTTTTCTATAACTTCACAGAACAAAACGATTTAGCAAACTATCATTTTCAGAAATGTCTAGAATTAGATCCACTTTCAACACAGAGTAAATTAGGAATGGGGTGGAATATGTGGTGGCATGGTAATTTTGATTTAGGCTTAGCATATGCACAAAATATGATAAATTCTAATTCTTCTTTTTGGGCAGGATATCATATAAAAGCTCTTTTACTTTTTGAAAAATTTCAGTTTGAAGATATCAATTTTTATTTAGAAAAATCAATTGAATTGTATCCTAGTAGCTTAACCATATGTCTCAAAGCAATGGTTTTGATATTTATGAATGAACCAGAAAAAGCAAAAGAACTCCTAGCCCATCTTGAAGCAAATGAAAAAAACATTCCCGTTTCTAACCACGATATTGGACAACTTTACATAGCGTTGGGAGATTTGGAACAAGCAGATTATTATTGGAAAAGAGCGCTTGAAATGCACGAAGGAAGAATGCTATTTATTCATAAATTTTTTAGAAAAGCTAAATTTTTTAAAACCCACCCCCGCTTTCAGCAGTATTTCGAAGCTATCGAGCGTGTATTTAATTATAGTTGATAAGTTACCAAAGGCTTTTTTGATAAAGGATAATTACTTTCCAGAAGGAAAAAAAAGACAAAGTATTGGGAACAAAATAAAAAGCATTTCAATAGATGATTCAGTAACTTTGAAAATTAATTTTAAGCCCAATAGGATTAAAGTATTTTCATTTCGGATCATTGGAATGCTTATAGATAAGAATGAAATATCAGTAGAAATCGCAGTTTAGAAAATAAATTTTTTATATTGTATCCTATTTTACCTTAAAAATATTCATTATGAAGAAATTCCTTATTGTTGTTATTAGTACTTTGTTTTTACAACAACTTACTGCTCAAGACACCTTATTAATTTATCGCCGTCTCGATTCTATTGCCATCATCAATCAAAAAGTAATGATGCCCATGCGAGATGGTGTTCGCTTGGCAACAGATATTTATCGCCCGAAAGGCAATGCTAAAGTGCCGATTGTTTTTTCAAGAACGCCCTATAATTTTAATACTTGGATAGATGGCAAAATGGTTTCAGGAACCCTGCAAGCCGCTTATGAAGCAGTTAGTAGAGGGTATGCCTATGTGGTACAAAACGAAAGAGGCCGTTTTTTTTCAGAAGGTACTTGGGATATTTTAGGCACACCTATTACTGATGGGTATGATGCTTTAAGTTGGATGCAAAAACAAAATTGGAGCAATGGTAAAGTTGGTTTAATTGGATGTTCTTCTACGGCTGAATGGCAAATGGCAGTAGCTTCTCAAAATCATCCGGCCCTTGCTGCCATGGTTGCACAGGGTTACGGTGCTGGTGTTGGTAGAATTGGAAAATTCAATGAACAAGGCAATTGGTATAGAGGTGGGGCACAACAAATGTTGTTTACTTCTTGGTTATACGGAACCCAAAACGACAAGTATAAACCCTCTCTACCAAAGGATATCAAACAAGAGGACCTACTTCGCTTACAACGCTTCTATGATATGGGTACCGAAATGCCTCGTGTTGATTGGTCGGTAGGATTAAGACATCTTCCTGTAAAAGACATTATTAAAAATGTAAATGGTCAAGTAGGTGTTTACGATAAAATGATTCCTCGCAAACCCAATGATCCTGCATGGTTCAAAGGAGGCTTGTATCACGACAATATGCCTTTTGAAGTGCCATCTTATTGGTTTGTTTCTTGGTATGATGTTTCTTCTGCACCAAATATTGCCTTGTTTAATCACGTGCGCAATAATGCAAAAAAGCAAGGCGTTGCCGACAATCAATATTTAGTAATTGCCCCTGTACTTCATTGCTCCTATAAGAGAGCAACCGAAAATACCATTGTTGGAGAACGAAGCATGGGTGATGCGCGCTTGAATTATGATGAACTTACTTGGGCTTGGTTTGATTTTTTATTGAAAGGAGAAAAAAACGATTTTAAACAAAAAAACCCACGTGTTAGATACTACACTATGGGTAGTAATAAATGGCAACAGGCGGAATCTTTTCCATTACCCAATACCAGTGTTCAAAATTTTTATTTAAGCAGCGAAGGAAAAGCCAATACAAGTAATGGCAATGGTAAATTAATAATGAAGCCTGCTACAACCGATATGCCCGATGCATTCACTTACGATCCAATGAACCCGGTTCCTTCTTATGGCGGTAATGTATGCTGTAGCGGAAACGCTGTGCAGGGTGGATCTTTCGATCAAT